>NZ_HF991072.1:48379-82116 GCF_000432295.1 Bacteroides sp. CAG:189 | reverse complement strand
ATGAACTGAAGATCCCTCATGTGGTGGTTTCATCTGTATACATGCTGGTACAGGTATTGGTGATAATCGGATATTTTTTGTTTCAAGATAATGGCTATTGGTACATGGGGGGAACTATACTGCTTTTAAGCGTTATTTATATTCTGTTTATGAAGAGATATTTCCATTTACATAAAATAAAATCACTTAATTCTTAGAGACTGTTTAATTTTTTCTCTTAAGAATAATACTGAGCAAAATTTAAACAGCCTCTTAGTCACCTAATACTTCTTTCAATTCTTTTTTGTTGAGGGGTTTCGTTATGAACGTATTGCATCCTGCCCTCATGGCTTCTTCTCTGTCGAACTCGAAAGCGTTGGCAGTAACGGCGATGATAGGAGTTTCCGTATCGAATTTCCGTATTTCCCGGGTAGCTTCCAAACCACCCATAACCGGCATCTTCATATCCATCAGAATGGCATCATAATGATGGCTTGATGCAAGTTCCACCGCTTCTTTACCTGTATAGGCACGGGTTAATTCAGATGTTTTAAGGAGGGCTTTTACCAGCATATAATTACTGTCGATATCTTCGGCTACTAATATGGATTTCTTCTGAACATCATTGGTACAAGACTCCTGTGAAGTGCTAAGAGTCGGATTATGCCCCATTCTTAGGATATCCTCTGCAATTTCTTCCGTTTCCTCATATCTCTCAATTTTTGCTTCACAAGGAAACCAGGCCCAAAACTTACTTCCTTTTCCTTCGTCACTTTCCATACCGATCTTACCACCTTGTGCATCAGTGATTGCTTTACAAATGGCTAATCCTAAACCGGTACCTTGCGTGAAGTCGTCGAGCTTGGCAAAACGCTGGAATAGCTTGTGCTGTTTTTCTTTCGGTATACCATGTCCGGTATCTTCTACATATAATTTTATACCTCCGTCAATGTAACTGTATCCCATAGTGATGCGACCTCTGTCAGTGTGTTTTATAGCGTTGGTGATAAAATTCGTTCCTACCTGCACCAGACGGTTTTTATCCAGTTTTACCAGGCAACTCTTGTAGGGATTATGGCCGATAAACTCTACTTCGGGATTAGTACATCGTTGCTTCAGAGCCATAAAGGTTTCTTTGTATGCATCTGCCAAATCGAAAGATTCCAACTTTAATTCCATAAGTCCCGATTCTATCTTCGACAGGTCCAGAATATCACCGATAAGCCTTAACAGCAGTTCGTTGTTATTGTTGATGATATTTATAAACTCCTTTCGCATATTAACGTCTTCTGTGGTTTGAAGCAGTTCGGAGAAGCCTACGATGGCATTCAACGGAGTACGGATTTCATGGCTCATATTTGCTAAAAATGCAGATTTCAGCTTATCGGCTTGTTGGGCGGTTTCTTTTTCCCGTTCCAAAAATTTCTGATAATTGATTTGTTCGGTGATATTTAATCTGACACCCAGATACTTTATGACTGTTCCATTTTTATCTTTCTCCATAGGGACACCGCGTACTGTACAATACTGCCAATCCGAATCGTATTTGGTCTTCATTTTTACAATGAAGTTGTAAGATTCATTCTTCCTGTCTTTTACGATGTCCGCTGCTTTTTCAATTAGTTCCAGATTTTCGTCGTCTTTTTGTGAATAACAGTCGTAAGTGCTCATGGAGATTACTGCACCGTCCTTGTAATCTGCTACCGGTTCATTATATGTGGTGAACAGTTGTGTGTCACAATTATATTCCCACATGGCCATACCTGCCGTCTGAATGGCGAAACGGAGTTTTTCAATCGTGTCATTCAGAATTTTGTTGTTAAGTATTTCTTGTGTTATATCTTTCTGGGTTCCCAATATGGCTGTCACAGTGTCTTCTTCTTTTTTGGATATCATACGACTATCGTAGTAGTGATAAGTACCGTCTTCGTGCATATAACGGAATACGGTTTCCGCTGATTCTTTTTGTCCATGTAAGATTGTATCGAATAGCTCTTTTTGTATTATGCGATCGTCCGGATGGAGCATGCCTAAATACTTCTCCATATTGAGTCCTTTTTCAGTGCGCATATTGCCGCGTAACATGAACTCTTGTGTGTGCAGTTCGTAAATCCATGCAGTGACATTGCCTGCATTCATTGCCATATTGAGTTTTGCTTCTTGTTCGGCCATTTGCCGTTCATGTTTTTCCTCGGCCGTCCGGTCTATGGCTGTAATTAAAATACCGGTAAGCTCTCCTTCCTGGTCTTTTATGGGTGTAACATCCATTTTGAAGTAGAATATCTGATCGAAAGGGGTAAAGCGGGCGAAGTATTGCGGACATTGCTCTTTACGCATGTCGTATTTTAATATACCATGAAATTCGTGAATTTGGTTTTGCTCGTCTATAATACCGTGATTTCGCAAAACAGGGTTCGCATATATGGATAGTTGTTCTTTCAGCAATTTGTTTTTGTTATCCATTTGAAATAATCTGGCCATCTCATCATTGACGCTTACCAATATACCTTTTTTATCATAGTAGCTTAGTCCCACCAGAGTAGTATTGAATACTGTCTGATATCGGTTTAGAAAATTTTTGTTTTCGAGTAATAAAGCATTGAGTTTTTCATTTTCTTCTTTAAGTAGAATTTCTCCCTTTTGGGCTCTTTTTTTATAGATTGTGACGAAGATGGATAGCAATAGTGCGGTGAGTAATAGAGCCCCCAAAAGGAAATATAACCATGTAGGAATACTGAATGTCGGCTTTTCTCCCAACCATTTCACATGTATCCGGTCATATACTCCGTTTTTCTTCAATTTCAGAAGGGCTGAGTTTATTTGTTCTAATAATTGGGTGTCACTACCTACAAAGCAATATTCTTGTAATGGCCATTCGGAATCTATAATACTAAGATTGGTTAGTCCGTCTTTGTAAATTATGTATTGCGCCATGTTGTCAAGGCATATTGCCATATCACCTTTACCTTCGGATAGCATATTCAATCCTTCCATCATATTGTCAACCGGAATAAGATGGGAATCATATCCCATGTCTTTTAACTTTTTATGAGGTAGGGCATACCTTTGTACGATAACGTTTTTGTGTGATAAATCCTTTGTATGTTGGATAAGGGCATCTTTCCGGCAGACGAATTTGTAGTTTATATAGCTGTGGGCTTTGCTCAGTTTGGACGGGCCGTTTTGAGGAGATTCGAACTTTGCCATGCCGGTAATCAGATCGATTTCCCCCTTTTCGAATTGCTGAAGTATATCCGACCAATCTTCCAGTTGCAGGTCGTAGGGTAGCTTCAATTCGTCCATAATGGCACGGGTTAGATCAATATTAAAACCATCCGGTTCTCCTTTGTCGTTTATAAATTCATAAGGTGGGAAAGCACTGTCACCACGTATGATTATTTCTCGGGTATCTTTTGCAGTTCCTTGTATTATATATAAAAAGGTAAGGATTATAATGACGCATTTTTTCATTAAAAGTATTGATTTAAATATAAGAAAAGAATGTTTAGTTGAATAAAGATAAGAAATGTTTTACTTAAATATATATCTTATGATGAAATTAACATTTTGGAAATGAATCAATTAATTTTCAAAGTTCACTTCCCTTGTTGCAAGGGAAGTGTGAACCAAAAGCACGAACCTTCATTCACGACCGATTCGACTCCTATTTCACCTCCCATTTGTGTAATGATGCTTTTGCAGATCGATAATCCGATTCCGGTACCTTGAGCAAAGGTGTTTAACTTCACAAAACGGTCGAATATATTGTCGAGCTTTTCTTTGGGAACTCCTAACCCGGTATCCTGTACATAGATTTTTATTGCATTGTCGGATGTTATTTCATAACCTACGGTGATGTTGCCTTGTGAGGTAAATTTGATGGCATTATTGATGAAGTTTGTGAGGACTTGAGTAAATCGGTTCTTGTCACTATATATATGGCAGGGTGAAGCATGCGATTCGAAAAGAAGTGTTACTCCTTTTTGGGGTTTTGCTTTGAGCTCTTGTACAATCTCTTGGCAGGCTTGTTCAATCTCAAATCTCTCTTTTACAAAATCGAATGTACCGGCTTCAATTTTGGAAAGATCCAATATATCTGAAATCAGTTGTAACAATAGTTCGTTATTCCTTTGTATGATGCTGATATATTCTGCGCGTTCTTCTAAATCATCCGTTTCGGTCAGTAAAGTCGAGAAACCGACAATCGAATTGAGGGGAGTACGGATTTCATGACTCATGTTAGCTAAGAAAGCTGATTTTAACCGGTCTAACTGTTCGGCCTTATCCCGGGCAATGATAAGTTTTTGTTCCGTTTGTTTCAGTGGAGTGATATCATAGTTGACACAGACCATTTCAATGATTCCGTCCTAAGGGCGGAAATCTCTTACAAGTACATTGACGCTGGTCCAGGAATAGTTACCGGATGCTCTTTTGATACGTATGTCTTTACGCAGGCAGGTAGCTTGTCCTTGTTTGACATTACCTACAAACTCCTTTAAAACTGCCCGGTCATCGGGATGCACATTCCGATAAACGCCTATAACTTCGGGGAGGGGAATTCCGTCTTTTTCACCGATATTATCATACCAGCTACTAAGGGCATAACCATCACGGCTTAAGGCATCGAATACGGCGTACCCGACTTTTGCATAATCGCCTATAAGGGCGAACAGGGTTTCGAATTCTTTTATCTTCGAACGGGCGGATGCAGCCTCTGTGGTATCTACATTGATGAGTAAGTAGTTTGTGAAATTGTTTTTAGAGTCACGCAATGCCGTAGCTTTGGTCACTATATTGATGGTATCTTTTTTCAGAGAAGGATAATAATCGTTTATGGCGGAAAAGTTATAGTTTGTGTTGAAAAAAGCATCTTCCTGTCTTCTGAGGTTGTCTTTAATATTGTCCGGTATGTTAGGGTTGGAAAACAGGTTTACTCCTAATACGTCTTCTCTGTTCCCGATACCGAACATCTCGAGTTCTTTATCGTTGATTTCTGTCAGATAACCGTCCTTATCGTATAATTCGATGCCGGCCGGTAAGTTTTGGAAAATGTTATTGAGCACCTCTTCTTTATGCTGTAATGTTTGCTGTTCTTCTATGGCTTTTTGCTCGGATTTATGTAATTCAATACAAATGCTGATGATATTTGCCAATGAAGTGAACCATTGATAATCGGCATTGCTCCAATTACGACATTGCTTAATGATGTCTATACCCATATATCCCCATACCCTTTTCTTGGATAGCAATGGGACAACCATGAGAGATTTTATATCTTGGCGTTCTAAAATTTCTCTGTGATATCTTGCTTCCGGAGGCATGGCATCGAGTGTATTTAAAATAATGGCTTTCTGACCGGATATCTGCTCGTTCCACCACGAGGATTCATCGAACAGAATATTTTGGAGTGACTCCTGTTCTTCAGATACATTTTCTGCTGTTATTTCATAAATGCAGTTTTGAATCTTTTCTTCCGGGAATATTTCAAATATGTAAGTCCGGTCTCCATTGAATTGTATCAATATATCTTTCAGAATTTCCCGGATTGTATCGGAAATATCGTCTGTTTGCAGAAATGACAATAGAGAATGTGATATACTTATTTGGCGATAAAGTAATTTATTTAGTTCTTCTTTATTACCCAATCCTTTTTCAGTGCTTTCAATATCATCGAGGCATCTGATATAACCGAACCAGTGGATATTTGCCTGGCCGATATCTGAATCGGATTCCATTTTCAGTTGTACCCAATTCATTCCATATTTTGTGTGGATAGGGAAAATCTGTTCGAATATGCGTTGGCTGTGAAGGACTTTAAATTCTTCTTTTAAATGTTCGCGATAATCTTCGTGAACCAGATGATACAAATCATTAAAACCGACTGTCTTCTTTTCGAGACATAGAAGATCCGTAACAAATTCTGATAAAGTGTATTGTTGGGTTTTTAAATTAACTTCAAACCAACCAATCTGCGCCATGGAAGTTAGTCGGGTGAACTTGTCGGAATTATGATTTAGCATATTTTTCTATTACTGTTGTTTGGAGGGCACAAAGATAGATAATATTTTTAAATCAGTGAACTTGGAATTTGTAATAAAGTGCTATAAATCTAAAAGTTATGAATGAATTTCTGATGCGAATTTTGATTTTTGCTATGGATATAAACGAGGTTTTTCGATTAAAGAAACAAGGCAGTGGTTCTGTTTCTAAAATCGAAATCGCAGTATGATGGCATTTTCTGTTTTTATGAATACCGGCGTGGATAGCGGAAAAGAATGGCTAATAATGCAAATGTTCCCATCGTAAAAGGATAATACAAATTTCCAACGATACTGATGGGGGAGATATTGGCTAATCCGGCTGCCATAAGAAGTTGCGCTCCGTAAGGAATGATACCTTGTATAAAGCAGGAGAAGGTGTCGAGAATGCTGGCTACTTTTCGGCGGTCGAGATTAAATTTTCCGGCAATGTCTTTAGCAATCGGGCCGGTAGTGATAATGGCGATGGTGTTGTTGGCTGTGCAAAGGTTGGCGATACTTACCAAGGCGGCAATACTTAGTTCGGCACCACGTTTACCATTGACATGACGTGTGAGTTTTTCAATAATGAAATCGATTCCTCCGTTATAGCGGATTGTTTCAAGCATGCCTCCTGCCAATAGGGTGATGATGATAAGTTCGCCCATTCCGGTGATGCCACTACCCATTGCGCCAAACCATTCGAATATACTGAAACTGCCCGTGGGAATTCCGATAATAGCTGTACTGATGATACCGAGAAGAAGGACGATCATTACATTGATACCGGCGATGGCTGTTCCCAATACAACGAGATAGGGTATGACCTTAAGCCATTCGATTTCCTGTGTTTGTGCCGGAGCAATGACTGATAATCCTTGAAAGATATAAATGCCCAGTACTATGAGTGCGGCTGGGACTACGATCATGGAGTTTACCCGGAACTTGTCGCGCATTACACAACCTTGTGTTTTGGTAGAGGCGATGGTGGTGTCGGAGATGAATGACAGGTTATCGCCAAAGAAAGAACCGCCTACTACGATGGCTACCATGAAAGGGAGATCTATTCCTGTTCTTTGTGCCAATCCGGTAGCGACCGGAGTAAGAGCTACGATTGTTCCTACACTGGTACCGATAGAGAGCGAAATGAAGCAGGAAGCTATAAAGATACCTGCTAAAAGTAGGTTGTCCGGAAGTATATGTAGAGTGAGGTTTACTGTTGCATTGATGGCACCCATTTGTTTGGCGCTTTGGGCAAAAGCTCCGGCAAGAATAAAGATCCAAACCATGAGCATGATGTTTTTGTTTGAAGCGCCAACGGAGAACTGGTATATTCGTTGATCCAGCTTTAGTCCTTTTGTTATAGCGATAGCGTAGCATGAGGATACTAAGAATGCGACAGTGATGGGTACTTTATAAAAATCGTTGACGATAATTGAAGTAGCCAAGTATAGGCATAGAAAAACAAGTAGAGGACTAAGTGCCCACCAGCCGGATGCTCTTTTTATATTCTTTTCTTCGTTCATTCTTTGAATTGTACTTGTATTTGGAGTGCAAAGATAATAATAAGAAGATAGAAGTTAGCAGATAGTAGTTAGAAGATAGTAGTTAGTAGTTAGTAGTTAGTGGTTGGCGGACGCTAAGTGATCAATATAAAAAAATAGTAGCCGATAGCTAAAATCAACTCAGCATGTTTATGTCTGCGTGCTACATGCTTCTGATTTTGACTACCGGCTCCTGACTTCTAACTTTTAGCTTCTTTTTTACAGCGTTACTCCTGTCTTGAATATAGCAATTTCACGATATCCTTTCTTTTCGTTGTTAACGAATTCTCCGCTTGCCACTTTAATGATGTAATCGATGAAACGTTCACATGTTTTTTCCATCGGTTCATTTTCAACAATCACACCGGCATTGAAATCGATCCATCCCGGCTTGTTTTTTGCCAGAGTTGAATTGGTAGATATCTTCATTGTGGGGACATAAGTACCGAAAGGAGTTCCACGTCCGGTGGTAAATAATACCATATGGCATCCGCAAGAGGCCAATGCAGTAGCAGCTACCAAGTCATTTCCGGGGGCCGATAACAAGTTAAGTCCTTTGACCTGTAAACGTTCTCCATAGGACAATACACCTTCTACATAGCTTTTTCCACATTTTTGTGTACATCCCAAAGCTTTGTCCTCTAAAGTGGAAATACCGCCGGCTTTATTTCCCGGTGACGGGTTTTCACCTACAGGTTCACCATGAGACAGGAAGTATTCTTTGAAATCATTGATCAACTTGACAGTCTGTTCGAACAATTCTTTGTTACGGCAGCGATTCATTAGGATTGTTTCTGCACCAAACATTTCCGGTACTTCCGTCAACACGCTGGTTCCGCCTTGTGCTATGAGGAAGTCGGAGAACATACCCAATAACGGATTTGCCGTAATACCGGAGAAACCGTCAGAACCGCCACATTTTAATCCTACGCGCAGTTCGGACAGGGGAACTTCGGTGCGCTCGTCTTTCACTGCTTTAGCATATAATTCACGAAGAATATCCATTCCTTCTTCATATTCATCACCTACTTTCTGGGTAACCATGAACTTTACACGATCTTGATCGTAATCACCCAAGAATTCGCGGAATACATCCGGTTGGTTGTTTTCGCATCCCAATCCAACGACTAATACGGCACCCGCATTGGGATGAAGCACCATGTCACGAAGAATTTTTTTCGTGTTTTCGTGGTCGTCGCCCAGCTGTGAACAGCCATAATTGTGAGGGAAGGCGACAATCGCATCTACGCCTTTACCTTGTGTTTCACGGCGTAATCCTTCGGCTAATTGATTGATAATACCGTTTACGCAACCTACAGTGGGGATAATCCATATCTCATTACGTATACCGACATCTCCGTTTTTACGGCGATACCCCTTGAAAGTGAGATCTTTTCGAGCAATATCGAGTGATACCTGTATCGGATTGTAGGTATATTCTAACAGTCCTGCAAGGTTGGTTTTTATGTTATTTTCATTCATCCAGTCACCTTGCCTTTTTGCCATTTTGGCATGGCCGATAGGATAACCGTATTTGATGATATCTTCTCCTTCGGCGAAGTCTTTCAAAGCAAATTTATGTCCGGCGGGCACATCTTCGTTTAGGGTGATGTCGATACCGTCTACTGAAAGACTTTCTCCTGCAGGCAGGTTGACAATAGCTACGGCTACATTGTCAGCAGGATTGATTTTTAAAAACTTTGTTTCCATGATGTCCTTTTTATTTATAATCGTAAATCCTTTTACTTATTGCTGTAATAGTCGATTGTTTCCACCGTCAGCAAGTCGATGGGCATATAGTTGATGCAATTTACCTCTTTCTTGAAAATGAGGTGGTCACATAGTGCCTTAATACCGTTATATCCTTGTAGTTCGGGTTGTTGGGCAATGAGAAAATAGACACTACCTTGTTTAAGGCAGGCGACATTCCGTTCTAAAAGGTCATAGCCGATGAGATTAAAGTCGCTTTTATTGCGATTCAATAGGTATTCACCGACGATATATACTTTGGAATTAAATGTAATTCCATTACGCACAGTAGGATGTTGTTGGAAGAAAGCATCGAGCATGAGAGCATCTTCATCATTTCGTTCGGCATGAAGGTCGAGCTCCAGGATGTTGCACGAAGGATGATATTCTTTCATATATTGCCTGAATCCTTTTTCTCTGTTTTCCTGTTGGTTGGAGCCCACAATACCTTCGTGTATTTTACGGAAGATTACGATTTCTTTTTCATCTCTTGCCAATAACATCAGCATGCGTGCGGCGAAATATCCACTTTGGCGGGAATTCTGACCGAAAAAAGCCAACGGTGGTATTTCTTTTATGTTAGAGTCTATATATATATAAGGTATATCCAGTTCGGTCAGTTGCTCTATGAATATTTGGGTGTATTTGAGTATGGTGGGAGCTACCATCACTCCATCCGGATGCTGTGCGACAATATCGTTGCTGGCATCAACGAAAGAATGGTAATCGTATGGATCGTAATAGGTGGTTTTTACTGTGGTGTTGAAATCCGAATACGTACTCAGCGCTTTGTTGATTCCTTTTTCTACGTCGGTCCAGTATTCTCCTTCCAAATGTTTAGGCAAAAGGCAAGCGAAAGTGTATTTCTTGTTGGATGCAAGTGCACTGGCATACATATTGGGTTGATAGTCCAGTTGCTTCAGAATTTCTTCAACCCGTTTACGGCTTGCTTCCGAAACTCCGCTGCGGCCATGAATGACACGGTCTACGGTTCCTACTGATACATCGGCCAAACGGGCGATATCTTTGATTCTAATTCTATCAGGTAACTTATTCATTGATCTGTTTACTATTTAGCTATTTATTATTTTGATGTTATTATTTCTGTTTTCATGAGAAATTCTTTAAATAAATCGTCAAATAGTAAATAGCACTGTGCTCGTACACAATAATAATATTAATATTTTCGACACAAATATATAACAATTTTTGTAATTACGAAAATTATTGTATCTTTGTGCCCGCACACGAAAGCTATGCAATGTATGATAAGTGTTAAACTACAATGCATGGTATCAGTGAGTTAAGCTCTGAAAAGGGCTTGAAATGATAAATTGAAACTTAATAATATTAATTACTTATTTCATTAAAACATAGAATTATGGGAAAGAAAGTCGTTACGTTAGGCGAAATCATGCTTAGATTATCAACTCCGGGTAATACCCGTTTTGTTCAATCTGACTCTTTTGATGTTGTATACGGTGGTGGTGAAGCTAACGTTGCTGTAAGTTGTGCAAATTATGGTCACGATGCATACTTCGTATCTAAATTGCCTAAACACGAAATTGGTCAGTCTGCCGTAAATGCTTTGCGCAAATATGGTGTTAAAACAGACTTTATAGCCCGTGGTGGTGATCGCGTAGGTATCTATTATCTTGAAACAGGAGCTTCTATGCGTCCGAGCAAAGTAATTTATGACCGCGCTCACTCTTCTATTGCCGAAGCAGATGCTTCTGATTTTGATTTTGACGCTATAATGGAAGGTGCTGACTGGTTCCACTGGTCTGGTATTACTCCGGCTATTTCTGATAAAGCTGCTGAACTGACCCGTTTGGCTTGCGAGGCTGCTAAACGTCACGGTGTGACTGTTTCTGTGGACTTGAACTTCCGTAAGAAACTGTGGACAAAGGAGAAAGCACAGTCTATCATGAAACCGTTGATGAAGTACGTAGATGTATGTATTGGTAACGAGGAAGATGCAGAACTTTGTCTGGGATTCAAACCGGATGCTGATGTTGAAGCAGGTCATACCGATGCTGAAGGCTACAAAGGTATTTTTCAGCAGATGATGAAAGAATTCGGATTTAAATATGTAATCTCTACTTTGCGTGAGTCTTTCTCTGCTACTCATAATGGCTGGAAGGCGATGATCTATAACGGGCAGGAGTTCTATACTTCAAAACGTTATGATATCGATCCGATCATTGACCGTGTAGGTGGGGGCGATTCATTCTCCGGTGGTATAATTCACGGTTTGATGACAAAACCGAATCAAGGCGAGGCTCTTGAATTTGCCGTAGCTGCTTCTGCATTGAAGCATACAATCAATGGTGACTTCAATCTTGTATCGGTAGAAGAGGTGGAAGCACTGGCCGGTGGAGATGCAAGCGGACGTGTTCAACGATAAATTTATTGACTAAATAGTAAATAAAAGAAATGGCAAAATTTGATAAAATAGCTGTGTTGGATAAAATAGGTTCAACCGGCATGGTACCTGTATTCTACCATAAAGATGCAGAAGTGGCAAAGAAAGTAGTGAAAGCTTGTTATGACGGCGGTGTTCGTGCTTTTGAATTTACCAATCGTGGTGATTTTGCTCAGGAGGTATTTGCCGAAATAGTGAAATTTGCTGCCAAAGAGTGCCCGGATATGGCTATGGGTATCGGATCTATCGTTGATCCGGCTACTGCCGCCCTTTACATTCAGTTGGGTGCTAATTTTGTGGTGGGTCCGTTGTTTAACCCGGAAATAGCAAAGGTTTGTAATCGTCGTTTGGTTCCTTATACTCCGGGATGCGGTTCTGTATCCGAAGTAGGTTTTGCACAGGAAGTAGGTTGTGATCTTTGCAAGGTATTCCCGGGAGATGTGTATGGTCCTAATTTTGTGAAAGGTTTGATGGCTCCGATGGCATGGTCTAAATTGATGGTGACAGGTGGAGTGGAACCGACCAAGGAGAACCTGACAGCTTGGATTAAGGCTGGCGTATTCTGTGTCGGTATGGGGTCTAAACTCTTCCCGAAAGATAAAGTCGCTGCTGAAGATTGGGCTTATGTTACAGCTAAATGTGCCGAAGCATTGGGTTACATTGCTGAGGCTCGTAAATAGAAAAGAGGCTGAGTGATCAGCCTCCTCAAAAATATGCCTCTAAGGGTTAGTTAGTTTAGTTAGATCGAGGCATATTTTTCCATTTTGTTTAAAGGTGTTTAAAGGGGACAGCCATCGGAATGATATTGTTAGTAGTCATTCCGGTGGCTTGTTTTATATATAGAGTTGAAATTAGTGCGCCAGTTGATTTTTTACAATCCGGGCAATAATGAGGGCGATGATGTAAAAGGCAGCAAAGCCGACAATGACAAAAATGAAGGGCTTTTGTTCTTCGAATGTTCTGCGTACCGGTGTTGAGACTACCGTACTTGTAGTGTATGCAGTAACTGTTTGTATCGTCTCTTTGGAAGTAACTGTTGCTTGGCAACTGTCTATGTTGGAAATATCTTCCACTTGTTCGCCTGATAACATAAATTATTCTCTTTATTAATCCTTAAATCCAAATACCTTTTCCTATTATCCCCATTAGGAGAGTCGTACAATGATGTTTATAACACGGCTATTAGATTTTGGTTTAATATTTTCTGAAAAATATCTGTTTTCTCAAGACAAATAGTGCTATTTTGCGGGCAAAGGTAATTAAAAAAATAGGAGGCACGGAAGAAAGGCTGTTCTTTTTGGTGAATTTTTGATTTATGTCAATGATACGGTTTATTTCTTTTTGTGGCTAAGAAAATAGATTGGCAGGAATATCAGCAAGATCCATACAAGACTGATGAGCGGCAGATATCGATTATAGAGATACTCTCCATCCTCCGGAATGCGATTTGTCAGGCATTGGATACAGTGGCAGTCAGCATTGGTTTTGTCGTGCATTGTCAACGAAACACAAAGACAGACAATTCCAATAATCAGAATTGAAAGAAGCAGTAGGAGGTTTCTGCGATAATGTAACTGTCTTTTGGGAGACCTTGACGGGGTAACCATAATTGTATGTTTATTTTTCAGTGCAAAGTTATGAACGGACAAAAGAATGATCAATCACCATTTGTAGGTATTACCGCCTTTATGATACTTATAATTAGGGAGAGAGAGAATACCGGTATACCTGAAAAATGCTAATAAAGAAGGTGTAAATCACTATATATGCGTATTGTAGCATTTTAGAGAGTGGCTTATCTTTGTTTCATACTTACAAAATATATGTTATTGTTATGGAACTAATCAATAAAACCCGTTCCGGGATGATTTCCTATTGTGATCATTGCAAAGTCTATCATCTTGAATTCGGTAATCTTTTTTTTCGTTTCACTGAAGATGGTTTTTTACATTTTCGTAATTATGTAGTCGGCATTAATGGGACGGAAGCGGCTCGGATGAATCATGGCTTGATGAGTAATCGTAAGATATTTCTCCGGCTTTCATCGGAGAATGTTTATTTCTGTCTGACAAATGCGGAATTGCAAGAGTTGAAAACACTTGTACTTTTACAAACAGATGAAGAAGTGTTGCAAGACTTCGGACTTACCTTTTTGCAGGATCTTTCTCTGAACTAACTGGCAGGAAGGAGTATCTTACCGCTTTTACCGCCTGGCTCTTTATGAAGGATAAGGAGAGAGACCTCCATGTGAAAGGTACTTATCTGCATATGGCTGCCCTGGGCATTAAGTACTACCGAGACGGCACTTACCGCTCATATCGTATTGGATGATATGTGCCATATGGAGGAGGCCAAACACCTTATAAGGCATGTGTTAGAGGATACCGGTATTCATCATGTCACTCTTGAGTTTGAATGCGAAGGCAGCACCTGTGATAAAGAAACTTGCTGATTGAGGCTTTTTTGCGTACCTTTGCCTGCCTAAACTAACAAACCCTTTTAAACCTATGTTTACTGATTTATTGAACTCCTCTTATTTCGCGCTTTTTCTCATTGTCGCGTTAGGCTTCATGTTGGGAAGAATTAAGATTAAGGGGCTATCGCTCGATGTATCGGCAGTGATTTTTATTGCCCTGCTTTTCGGACATTTCGGAGTTGTTATTCCTAAAGAGTTAGGCAATTTCGGCTTAGTGCTTTTTATTTTTACTATTGGTATTCAGGCCGGTCCCGGATTCTTCGATTCTTTTCGGAGTAAAGGAAAAACATTGATCTTGATTACAATTCTTATTATCTGTTCGGCTTCTCTTACAGCAGTCGGTTTGAAGTACTTGTTTGATATCGATACTCCCAGTGTGGTGGGACTGATTGCCGGGGCACTTACCAGTACACCTGGACTTGCCGTGGCTATCGACAGTACGAACTCTCCGTTGGCATCCATCGCTTATGGTATTGCTTATCCGTTTGGTGTGATCGGGGTTATTCTTTTTGTGAAATTACTTCCTAAGATAATGCGTGTCGATCTTGATCAGGAAGCACGTCGATTGGAAATAGAACGTCGCGGACAATTTCCGGAATTGAATACCTGTATTTTCCGTGTTTCCAATCCAAGTGTTTTTAACCGCAGTTTGATGCAGATTAATGCCCGTGCGATGACAGGAGCGGTTATTTCCCGTTTGAAGCATGACGAGGAAATATCAATACCTACGGCGCATACGGTGCTTTGCGAAGGAGATTATATTCAGGCTGTGGGCAGTGAGGAGTCTTTGGATCAATTATCTGTGCTGGTCGGCAAACGTGAAGAGGGAGAGCTCCCCTTGGATAAAACGCAGGAAATAGAATCATTGCTGCTTACCAAGAAAGATATGATTAATAAACAATTGGGGAGTTTGAACTTGCAACGGAATTTCGGATGTACGGTGACGCGTGTCCGTCGAAGTGGTATCGATCTTTCCCCGTCTCCTGATTTGGCTTTGAAGTTTGGGGACAAGCTGATGGTGGTAGGCGAGAAAGAAGGCATTAAAGGAGTAGCCCGTTTGTTGGGCAATGATGCCAAGAAACTGTCGGATACCGATTTCTTTCCTATTGCGATGGGAATTGTGCTCGGAGTTTTGTTCGGTAAACTCAATATCTCATTCTCAGATAGTCTTTCTTTTTCTCCGGGATTGACAGGAGGCGTATTAATGGTAGCGTTGATGCTGAGTGCAGTAGGTAAGACGGGGCCTATCCTTTGGTCTATGTCCGGCCCTGCCAACCAGCTATTGCGACAGTTGGGGCTGCTGTTGTTTCTTGCCGAAGTGGGTACTTCCGCCGGAAAGAACCTGGTTGCTACTTTCCAGGAAAGCGGTTTATTGTTATTCGGTGTTGGGGCTGCTATTACAATCGTACCCATGCTTGTCGCCGTGCTTGTGGGACGTCTGGTATTTAAAATTAACGTGCTCGATCTGTTGGGAACCATTACAGGGGGAATGACCAGTACACCGGGACTTGCTGCTGCCGATTCGATGGTCGATAGTAATATTCCGAGTGTAGCTTATGCGACAGTTTATCCCATTGCTATGGTTTTCCTTATTCTTTTTATACAGATCATAGCAACGGTGGTTTATTAAAAACGATAAACGATTGAGTTGAAAATCAGAGACTATTCGGATGAAGAAATTATTTCTTGTTAGTACCACATGGCTACTGTGTACTCTTTTCGGATACGGACAGAGTATCGAAAGTCGATACACCTATTGGTTAATCCATCGAATCGTTCTCTTTCACCGTGGTATGAATTGTCTCCTGATTCAGGAGACAATTCATACCACGGAATGGGTCTTTAATAAAAGCAATCTGAAACGGTTTAAATAATTTGCCAATACAATCTAAATGCTATATCAGTCGATTCTTAAAAATAACTTTCAAAAGAATGCCGAGTAATATTTAGACAGGCTCTTGGAAAATTTTATTTTCCCTAAAAAATTTGGTTACCTGTTCCAATCCTTTTGCATAACGTTCTCTGTTTTGCTCGGACAGTGGATAGTCTTTGGCCGGAAGAACGGGAAATACTTTTACCGGAAGGTCCGTTGCTTCATAAATTTTGCCGCAGATACTGATAAATGCTTTGCCGTCTACCGGTTGGTAAAATGGGGGAAAGTTTTGTTGTCCGATGCGTCTGGGTTCGGCAGCCTGCAGAAAATCGGCATTACTTTCATAGAAACCCAATTTCTGAAGCCAGTAGTTTGTTTGTAAGGACATGGCCAATACACATTTTATCGAAGGATTTTCTGATAAAATCCATTTGATGTGTTCGATGCCTTTTGCTGCTTTTTCTTCCGGGATGAATGTTCTTTTTCCCTTGGGTGCAGCTTCCACTTCATCATTGCACAGATTGGTTATATATACATCTTCCGGTGTCAGTTGATGGCCGGTAAGTTCCATTATATAATCAAACAGATTGCGCGATTCTACATTTCTACTTCGTTCTCCATGATCTTCCGGAAAATTACGGAAGTAATAATCGGCAAACATGGCATATTTGGCTACTGTTTCGGACCATTGCAGATTTGAATCTTCTCCTACTACAAGTATTTGAGGTGTATTTATGGCTTTCCAGTCTTTGGTTCTCATAGTTGTTTTTCTGTTTTTATTATGTCGGACGATGATTGATGTATCGTCTTATTGTTTTAAATTTTCTTTTGCTGCAGGTGCATGCTGAAAAATGGAACCTACTATCTGGCAAGTATCCAATTCCATACAGTCACCACAAGTGTTGAATCCTTTCTTTTGTACGCACTTTCGGATTTCGCAATACTCGCTGCAATATGCAAATTTCGCTCCGTCTGCACGGCAACCCATGCAATTTATGGTTGCTGCCGTAATCTCCGGAGCATTATTCATCACACTCCATTTCCGGGCAGTTTTTTCTTTTAATTCATTGTCATTTTCGACAGTGGCTATACGGGCATCACAACTTTCGCAATCTAATCCGCAACATGCTATTAATTGTTTCATGATTTAAACAAATTCTTATCCTTTTATTTGTTCAACTCTTTTGGGATAAGCCTTGTTGCAAAGATAACGATTAATTAAAGAGCCGGTCATGATAATCTTAATTTTTTCAATGTTTTGTGAATATAGTCATTATATATGAAAAAGTAATCTTCTTTTTGCGCCTTCACAACATCCGGATGTTGTAATCCAAGACATCCGGATGTTATTAGTTACAACACCCGGATGTTGTGTGTACAAAGAATATATCTTAAGTACTACAGGGATATATGCATTTCTTTATTTTATAAAATACATAAATATCCGACATGAATTTATTATTGATGTACGACACTGGAAACGACTGATGTATGTAGCACAATTTATAATTTCCAACCCATTGTTTTCTCCTGTATGGACCATAAGCGGTGGTAAAGTCCTTTTTGATCCAGTAACTCTTGGTGTGTACCTTGTTCTGCTACGTGTCCTTCTTCCAAAACGATGATTTTATCGGCATTTTTGATGGTTTTCAATCGATGGGCTATCACGATAACCGTACGTCCGGCAATCAGGGTATTGATAGCTTTTTGAACATCCACTTCATTTTCCGGATCGAGAGAAGCGGTAGCCTCGTCAAGTAGTACGACCGGAGCTTCTTTCAGGATGGCACGGGCGATGGAAATGCGTTGCTTTTCGCCACCGGAAAGAGTACATCCACCTTCGCCTACCAAAGTTTCGTATCCTTTGGGCAACTTCATGATGAAATCGTGGCAACAGGCTTTTCGGGCGGCTTCTTCTATCTCGGCATCGGTAGCATCGGGCTTGCCGAAACGAATGTTGTTCTTTATCGTGTCTTGAAAGAGATAGACATTCTGGAATACCATAGAGATGTGCTTCATCAGTGATTCCGGGTCCACTTTCGATATATCTGTTCCGTTAAAGAAAACTTTTCCTGTTTGTGGATCGTAGAAACGGGCGCAGAGCTTCAATAAAGTGCTTTTGCCGCTTCCGGAGGGACCTACCAATGCGGTAAGCGCTCCTTTTTTCATTGTTACCGATACATCATGCAACACCGTTTTTTTCTGATAGCCGAAGGATACGTGTTCCATCACGATATCACCGCTTTCGGGAGATACCCGGTTGCCTTGCATTTCCGGTTCTTTCATGAGATTCAGTATACGTCCGCCGGCAAAAGAGAAATAGCGGAACTCTGCGAAATTGGTCAGTGCCGAGGTAAGAGGATCGAATACCCGTGAACCGACAATAAGGAACATGACGAAAGTCAGCACGGATAATTCCCCGCCCAATAACAGGTAGGTTCCACAAAGTATCATCAACGTCAGTCCGGCACGTACTAACGTAACAGAAAGCAGGATGAAAGGTCCCATTAATGCTTCAAGGCGCATGCTGGCACGTTTTAATTCCAGAAAAGCATTTCGCAGGCGGATGAAACGGTCGCCCAACAGGTTATATGCCTTCATTACGCGGATGCCTAACAGATACTCTTCCATACGGTTACCGGCATTTATCTTGGCATGAATCTGTTTTTTGCTTAAGGAGATCTGTATCCGGTTGCTTAAGATAAGCACCAATACGGCCAACGGTAAGGCTATGAACATGGCAAGGGACATCCGCCAGTCAATCCACAGAAGACCGAAGAAGGCCAGTATAGGCATGACCAGTGCCCCCATCAATTGTGGTAGATGGTGTGAAATACCTGTTTCTGCCATGGTGAAGTCGGTAATCATCATGGACGACAAGTCTCCCGGATCGTGCCGGCTGAAGAATCCTAACGAAAGTTTACGCAGATGTTCGGCCAGGTTGATGCGTCCTTCGGCGCTTAGTTCGTAGGCACTACGGAAGTTATGGCGGAATGAGGCCCGTTCGGCAAGAGCCATTGCAATCATGTATACAGCTAAAAGCCCGCATATCCACCAAAGGCGGGTAGTATCCAGTCCCGTTCCGCTTCCATCGTAAGCCTTGAACAATACGTTGACTGCTTCGATAGAAAGCATGAAAGGGAATATATTCACCAAGTTGGCCAGCATGGTGTAGCCTACCGGTTTGCGTAACCGTTCGGGATGTCCGATCGTTATGTTGTTTATTGCATTCATTATTGTTTTCCTCCTTATTTATTTAATGTCCATTGAGATGCATCGGTATAAGCATCCCACATTTTTTTGTAAACGCCCTCTTGCCGGCACAGCTCCTCGTGTGTGCCCTGTTGCACAACGCATCCTTCTTTCAGCACCACAATACGGTTGGCCGATAGGATAGATGATAGCCGGTGCGCGATAATGATGACTGTCTTATCCCGGATGAGTTTTTGAATGGCAAGTTGCATCTTGTATTCATTTTCGGGATCGGCAAAGGCGGTTGCTTCATCCAGTACGAGGATAGGGGAGTTTTTCAGAATGGCACGTGCTACGGAGATGCGTTGTTCTTCACCACCGGAAAGGTAGACGCCCTCTTCTCCGATTATCGTGTCGTATTGTTTGGGGAGGTGTTGGATAAATTCATCACATTGTGCTGCTTGTGCGGCAGCTATCACTTGTTCGCGGGTAGCATGGGGATTACCCACGCGTATGTTTTCGTAAATCGTATCGAAGAAAAGGAATGAGTCTTGGAAAACAAAAGACACAAGGTCCATTAACTGCTCTGTGGCAATATTCTTTACGTTAGTGCCTCCTATTTTGATCTCCCCTTGCTCCACATCCCAAAAACGGGGTATGAGATTGGCTATCGTCGATTTTCCCGAACCGGACGGACCTACCAGTGCTGTGATTTCTCCGGCACGGGCTGTGAAGTTGATATGGTGTAAAGCATCTGTCCGCGTGGCTTCCGTTTTGTTTTCGTAGGCGAAACTGACGTCGGTAAAAGTAATATCATACCCGTGTGGCTTCTGAGGATTTAAGCTTTCCGGCATTGTTTTTTCCGAAAAAATCCGGTCAAGGCGGGTTACTCCTTCATCGATTTCTTTTGTACTCGAACCGAGGAAAGTCAATTTGTAAATCGGGGTTGCTACACCCGGCCCCAAGATGATGAAAAAGAGATAGACGGCTGCGAAGGCGATGTTTTGAGGTTGCCCGCTCAGGATAAGTAATCCTACCGGCAGGATAAAAGTTACGATGGAGTTGAGCAACACCATGAAAACCACCATTCCGGGTTGATAGGTATCGCATACTTTCAGAGCATAGGTCTTGTATGCTTCGATTTCTTTATTAAACTGCCGGAAAGAACGGATGCTTTGCCCGAATATCTTGACTACCGGCATTCCCCGTACATATTGCACGGCAGAGGCGCTCATCTTTTCCTGTGTATCGAAGTAGGTCTGCATAAATTCCTGACCGGCCTTGCCGAACATCATGGTGCATTGAAGACCTATCCCCAATGCGATAGCCAACAGGCATACTGCTGCTATCCACCCGTTGAGGGTGAAGAATAAGGTGAACATGATGACCACCGTTGCCAGTACGTTCACCAGATCGGGGATGGTGTGGGCGATGAATGTTTCTATCTTTTCAATATTCTGTTCCATTGTCTTTTTGATAGCTCCGGTCGAAGTCCCGTTTAAGTAGCCAAGAGGTAACCGGCCGATATGTTCGGCAAGTTTTATCCTTAGTCCGTACAGGATACGGAAAGCGGCTACGTGTGATGCCATTAGTGAAGCATACAACAGCAGTAATCCGCCTGTCAGGCCGGCAAAGGCAATCCATCCCCATCGAATCATGTGTCCGCTGTCTGCTTGTGAGATGTTTCCTGCATTTTGCAACAGTTCGTTGGCTACCTGGTATACTGATAAATAAGGGACCAGCATGCAACAGGCACTTCCTGCCGACAAGATGCCGGCCAGTATCAACAGACCTTTTCGTTCACCCGCTATCTCAAACAGGCGGGCGACTCCTTTCTTTTGTTTCTTTTCCATTATTCTATAATTTTATATCCTAAGAGGTGACTGAATTTACGCGAAAGTCCCGGAAACATCCTACAGAATACGCCGAATGCTCCCCAACGTTTCTTTTCGATGTTTTGATAAAGGATATTATCCGTCATTTTCAGTTGCGGTATCCATTGTTCTATGACACGTCCGTTATCTATGGCGCTCAACATACGGGCTTCATTATTATTTTTCAATGCGTCGGGTTTTATTCCTTTCTTCTGGAACATAGACCCGCAAACATCGAGGTGAATCTCTCCGCCCGGAAAGCGCTTGGCAAGGTGGGATAGTACGGATTTCACTTGTTCGTTCGTGAAATACATGACTACTCCTTCGATGATAAAGATAAACCGGGATTGAGGGTGTTTCGATTTCAACCGATCCATCCAGTCGGTATCGAGCATAGAACCGCGCAGATTAATATCGGCAGGTTCTATCGGGAGAAATTCTTCTCGCAGATCGATTACTTCCGGCAGATCGAGTTCGTAGAATGTGGCATTGCGCCGTTCTGTGATTCGTTGGAAACGGGTATCGAGTCCACAGCCGATATTGACTACTATCGGGGAAGGTTCCCGTAAGATGAATTCCTGTACTTTCCGATCGAAGTAACAGCCGCGTACCACACAGCCCAATTCGCTGAGTGGAGCTTTGTCGAATTGTGAAAAGTCATAGTCGATGCGGTTTATCAGTTCACAGGCGAGGTGGTCGTTCATAATACCGTTGGGACGGCGACTCTCTTTAAACCTCATGTAAAGCGGAATAAATAGCGTATTTGCTATTTGGTCGTTGATGGTTACTTTTTCTTTCATATTTATTCTATTATTATAGTTATACAGATTTCGTTCAAAAAAGAACAATGTTCCGGAACGTTCAAAAAAAAGAGCTTATGCATGCATAAGCTCTTTCCATCCTGCCGTTTCAAAGGCAATGTATTCGGAGATAAATATTTTCATATCGTCTTTCTTTATGTGGTGCATCACCAGTTCTTCGAGCAAAGTGAATAGCCAGGCGGTATTCAGATGGACGAAGAAGTTGGAGACTTGTATATTCAGATGCGGATATTTTGTTTTCAGATCTTTAAAGAAGATGTCTATCACACGTGTCATTTCATTGGTATAATCTTCGCGGAAGTTACCCAATGAGGAGCCTTGCGCATGAAACAGGAGCAGTTTCAGTTGTTTGCGATAGCGTCCTGCCAATGCCATATACAACTCTATCTCTTTCTTCTGATAATCATGGCTGGTGAACATTTCGAGATTTGCTTTGCTTACGTCGTGGTTGTAGAGCATGGTATAGAGCTCGTCGACTACCGGTTGCAAAATGTACCTGAATAAGCTGTCTTTGTTCGGGAAATAGTTATAGATATTACTCAGCCCTACATCTGCTTTTGCGGCAATCTCGCGCATGGCAGTATTCTTGTATCCTTTACGGATAAAAAGATATTCTGCTGCATCGAGTATTGTTTTTTGTATGTCGCTTTTCAACTTTTGCATATCGCCGAGTGTTATTTATTGTTTAGTTGCAAAGATGGAGAGGTTTCGGTAAACACGAAATACCTAATAATGATGAAAAGATGTATTTAGTTGTACCCAATGGAGGGTATAATGCTGATTCATTGTCGGTAAGGGTTGATTTGTATCATGAATCTGCTTATCTTTGCCCCGGGACTAACAAGATGAAACGACTGTATTTGAATATCATGAAATGGTTCCTTCCTGTACTGTTTATTTCGTACATGGCAGGTATTACGCTCTTCACTCACTCGCACGTGGTGAATGGGGTAACGATTGTCCATTCCCATCCATTCAAAAAAGGGGTCGAGCATAGCCACACTACGGTCGAGTTCCAGTTAATCCATTTCTTAAATCATTTTCAGACCACTGATGCAGGTATTCTTCCTGTATTTGCCTCATTCATCGCTTTACTGCTTTGTACGCTTTTGTGGTGTCCGCAGCGGACGGGGCATTTAACTCCCTGTGTGGGAGTGGTTTCATTGAGGGCACCTCCTTCTTTTCGTTTGTAGTAAATACTTCCGCATGTCTGTGGAAAAGAAAAATCTCTGAGAGCCTGTTTTATTCTTGCTCTTAATTTATTCAAAACAAGTGGCTGCCGGATGGCGGTTAGGGGAGAAGTATGCTTATCATGTTCCTATATGGGAGTATGAGGCTATTTCACGGTCCGCCTATACCTGTACCGTGCGGTTACTTCCTAAAAAACAAACGAAAATGAAGAAATATATATTTATTCTTGCGGGCCTGTATTGTGCCCTTACCTCTGCTATGTCCGGACAACCCGCTCCATTGGAACACTCCGAATTGAAAAAGTCCGATGCCAATATCATCGGCCATGTACTCGATAAGAACAGTGAGGAACATTTGCCGTATATTACAATTGCCCTTAAAGGAACGACTATCGGAACTGTGACAGATGCCACGGGGCATTATTTCCTAAAGAACCTCCCGGAGGGGAATTTTGTGATGGAAGTGAGTTCGGTGGGCTATAAAACCATCACCCGCAGTGTGACCCTGAAGAAAGGAAAAACGCTGGAAGAGAACTTCGAACTGGAGGAAGACGCCATTGCCCTCGATGGGGTCGTGGTTTCTGCCAATCGTAATGAGACTACCCGGCGTATGGCGCCTACACTTGTCAATGTAGTCGATTTAAAGCTGTTTGAATCGACTAATTCCAGTACGCTTTCACAGGGGTTGAATTTCCAACCCGGTGTACGTGTAGAGACCAATTGCCAAAATTGTGGTTTCCAGCAAGTTCGTATTAATGGGCTGGATGGTCCTTATACGCAGATATTGATAGACTCTCGTCCCGTATTCAGTGCGTTGTCGGGAGTATACGGTCTGGAACAGATTCCTGCCAGTATGATCGAACGGGTGGAGGTGATGCGTGGCGGTGGTTCGGCTCTGTTCGGTTCGTCTGCCATTGCCGGTACGATTAATATCATCACAAAAGAGCCGTTGCGCAATTCCGGCCAACTTTCTCATACGATCACCGGTTTCAGCGGGGGCAATTCTTTTGATAACAATACCTCTCTGAACCTCTCTCTTGTGACCGACGATCATCGTGCGGGAGTCTATATATTCGGGCAGAACCGTCATCGCTCGGGATACGATTATGACGGCGACGGTTTTACCGAATTACCGAAGTTGAAGAACCAGACGGTAGGTTTCCGTTCTTATTTCAAAACCAGTACTTATTCGAAACTTACTTTTGAATATCATCATCTGCAAGAGTTCCGCCGGGGTGGAGATATGCTGAACCGTCCGCCTCATGAAGCCAATATCGCCGAGCAACTGGAGCATGCCATTGATGGCGGTAGTTTGAAATTCGATTACTTTTCACCCAATGAGAAACATCGTTTCAGTGTTTTTACTTCGGCTGCCAATACCGACCGGGACAGCTATTACGGTGGCGGACAAGATCCGAATGCCTATGGCAAGACCACCGATTTCACTGTGATGGGAGGCACACAATACATGTATAGCTTCGGGCGTTGTCTTTTCATGCCGGCCGATCTCACGGCAGGATTGGAGTACAACCGTGATCATCTGGAAGATAACATGTGGGGATACAACCGTCATACCGAGCAGACGGTGAATATTTATAGCGGTTTTCTGCAGAACGAGTGGAAAAACGAAAAGTGGGGTATTCTTCTGGGCGGTCGTCTGGATAAGCATAATATGGTAGATCATGTGATCTTTAGTCCTCGTGCCAACCTGCGTTTCAACCCGACAAAGGATGTTAACTTCCGGCTCAGTTATGCTTCGGGCTTCCGTGCTCCGCAAGCCTTTGATGAAGACATGCATATTGAAAACGTCGGTGGTACGGTTTCTATGATCGAACGTGCCAAAGGGTTGAAAGAAGAAAAGTCTCAAAGTCTGAGTGCTTCTGCCGATATGTATCGCCGTTTCGGTGCATGGCAGGTGAATTTCCTTGTAGAAGGTTTTTATACTGCCTTGAAAGATGTTTTTGTTCTTGGTCCGTATGAAGACCGGGGAGACGGAGTATTGGTGCGGACACGCTATAACGGTTCCGGTGCCAAAGTGATGGGGTTGACATTGGAAGGCAAACTGGCTTATCTGACGCAATTCCAGTTTCAGGCCGGTGTAACTTTACAGCGTAGCCGTTACGACGAACCGTATCAGTGGGACGATGATGCACCGGCTGAGAAAAAGATGTTTCGTACTCCCAATACTTACGGGTATTTCACCGCTACCTATACGCCGATAAAACCGCTGACCATTGCTCTGTCTGGTACATATACCGGTAGCATGCTCGTACAGCGTGCCGCCATCTCTGCCGAGAATGCAGCGATGGGAGAGATGCCCGAACGCCCGGCAGTTGCTCTTATGACCCCCGATTTCTTCGATCTCGGTATAAAAGCAGCCTATGATTTTAAGTTTTGTAAATCGACCGTATTTCAGCTCAATGCCGGTATACAAAACATTTTTCAGGCTTATCAGAAAGATTTCGATCGTGGAGCCAACCGGGATTCCAACTATATTTATGGGCCTGCCACTCCCAGAAGTTTTTTTGCAGGGGTGAAGATTAGCTATTGAGAATACTGTGCCAATGTGCCAATGCGTCAATATGCCAATGTGCCAATTGCCATTCGGGGTGGTGGCACAGGCAATTGATACCCTTTACCTCTCGACATTACCGGGTGAGCGGGGGCCTTGGTTTATGCACCGTGCTAAAGTCTCCTGAAGACCGTGGTTAGATGCATCGAGCACGGTGCATACTGCTTGTATGGATAGTTCCTGGTGGAGGTAAATACCCTGCTTGCGGTTACCGGCATACCGTTTTATTTATTTTTAGTTGGAAAACGTTACCTTTTTATATCTTTAGATATTTTCTTCTTCGGCTGTCCTGTTTGAATCTGATCATCTTAAGTGATTATTATTCATTGTATTGTTATGGATAAAAAATTACCTATATATAAGTACTGCAATGTAAATGAATACTAATCTATAGGTATTTCCTGCTATCTTATTTTAGCCTTTTTTTGTAGCTTGAAATACGTTCTGGACTTATGAGACAAAAAAAGACAAGATATTGTTTCTTATTTTTATTTCTATTATTATATGCAGGGAACGCTTATACAGCCGATAAGTTAATATTTAGCGGTATTATACGTGACGCGGTTACTCATGAGACGCTTCCTTATGCAACCGTTTTGTTGGAAAGTGAGGAGACACGCCGCTATTCGGCCATAGCCGGTGACGATGGAACGTTCCGGATAACCGATGTTTTTCCGGGCATTTATAAACTCACGGTCTCTTTTATTGGTTACGGACGTCAACAACGTACGGTAGAATTAAAGAAAAGTACGTATATGACTATCGGATTACGCTCCGATAACCAATTGAAAGAAGTCGTTATTACTGCCACTGAGTCGAAAGGACTCGTTTCTTCCTCTAAAATAGACCGTCCGGCTATGCAACATCTGCAACCTACCAGTTTTGCCGATTTGTTGGAGTTGTTGCCCGGAGGTATGTCACGTGATCCGGATATGGGGTCTGCCAATACGATCACTTTGCGCGAAACGGGAGTGATCAAAGCAGATGGAACCAAAGGAGATGCCGGGAGTGATTATTCCATTACTTCACTCGGTACGCAATTTATTGTAGACGGTATTCCGATCAATACCGATGCTAACCTTCAAGCTTCGCCTGTATCGGATAATTCGGCAGAGAGCAGCCGTAACATTGTTAACCGGGGGGTAGATATGCGTTCTATTTCTACGGACGACATCGAAAGTGTGGAAGTGGTAAGAGGAATCCCGTCCGCAGAATATGGAAACCTTACGAGTGGAATTGTCAATATAAAAAAGGTGCGTAAACTGACCCCTCTCAATGCGCGTTTCAAGGCAGACGGATACAGTAAACTTTTCTCTGCCGGAAAGGGATTTGCCTTGCCGGGTGCTGAAGATGGGGTAGTGAATGTAGATGTAGGTTATCTGGATTCCAAACCGGATCCCCGTAATAATTTAGTGAACTACAAACGGATGAATACCTCTCTACGTTTTACCTGGAATTATAACCACGATAACTGGACCATGCGCTATGCTCCGGGTATTGACTATACCGGTTCGTTTGATAATGCCAAAGAAGATCCCGAACTGAACTACGGCAACACGGATACTTATAAATCTACCTATAACCGGGTAGCTCTGACCAATAACTTCCTTTGGACTTTTCCCAAAGTAAAGGCTGTCAAAGGCATCGAGTTGAACACATCTGCCAATGCACAGTTCGATCGTTTGACGCGTCGTAAATTGGTAGCGCCGCAGCGTTATATGATTGTCCCTTCCACAACGGGTGAGGGCGAACATGATGCCACTCTCCTTTTTAAAGAGTATGTGGCAGATTATCTGTCGGATGGAAAACCGTTCAACGCCTTTATCAAATTGAAAGGAGACTTTTCATTTACCAATGGCCCGGTAAAGAATAACGCCAAGGTGGGAGGTGAATGGAGTTATACGAAGAACTTCGGTCGCGGGCAAGTGTACGATCTCACCCGGCCGTTGGCTGCCGGAGGATGGAGTAGTCGTCCGCGAGCTTATAAAGACATTCCTGCATTACAGAATGTGGGTGTATTTATTGAAGATGTAATGACAGCGAAAATCGGTCGCCATAAGCTGGAATTAATGGGGGGTATACGTGCGATGGCACTTGTCGGGCTTGACAAACGATACGTTCTGAATAATAAGTTTTACCTGGATCCCCGTATCAACGGATTGTGGAATTTCCCTGCAATCGATCTGGGCAAAACCCATAACCTTGAAATCGCACTGGGGGGTGGTATCGGCTGGACTACCAAGATGCCTACGCTCGATTATCTCTTCCCCGATGCTTATTATAAAGACATTGTGCAGCTTGGCTATTACGATGTTCTGAATCCGGAGCAGAACAGCCGCTTCAACATAAGAAGTTATATCGAAGACCGTACCAACTATGAGTTACGTCCGGCGCGTAATAAGAAATGGGAGTTGCGTGCAGACTTTACTTATGGGGGGAATCGTCTGTCGGTAAGCTATTTCCGCGAATCCATGAATACCGGTTTTCGCTATGTGGCCAATTATACCTCTTATGCTTATAAGGAGTACGATGCAAGTAAGATTACCGGTTCGGCTTTGCAGGGACCTCCGTCACTGGACGATCTGCCCTACACTGATAAGAAAATATTGGGAGGATATAATAAAGCGACCAATGGAAGCCGTCTGCTGAAAGAGGGAGTGGAATTCCAATTCCGTTCACAGCGTATCAAGCCGTTACGTACGGTGGTAAATCTCAGTGGGGCATGGTTCCGTTCCACTTACACCAACAGTATCCGTATGCCGCGCACCGTATCCGAAATGGTGGATGGCCAATCGATATCCGATTCGTACATTGGTATCTATAACTGGGACGACGGGAATGTCTATCAGCAGTTTAACACGAACCTGATGTTCGATACGCAAATACCGGAGTGGGGATTGATTTTTTCTACTTCGTTGCAATGCATGTGGTTTACCAGCAAGCAGGCTTTTTATCGTGACGGAGTGCCCGAAAGCTACCTGTGGGCAGAGGATGGACAGGAACATCCCTATACGGAGGCATCGAAAGAAGACCTTTATCTGCAACATCTGATTATTCCCATCAGTTCGGGAACTTTTGATAAATATACCGTTCCGATGGCCTTCTATGTCAATCTGAAAGTTACGAAGAAGATAGGGAAGTATCTTAATTTAGCATTTTTTGCCAATAAGCTCTTAGATTATACTCCCGACTTTAAAAGTCGTGGATTGACAGTACGCCGGAATGTAGAACCTTATTTCGGCATGGAGTTGAATTTTAGTTTATAAATAAATTATTCGATATATGAAGTACGAAAAGAGTTTGTTTTTATCGGTATTTGTTATTCTGTTGTCAGGTATTACTGCTTGTAATGAATTGGAGGATGTATCGAGAACCGTCACCGGGGTTACCGTGAAGCTTCCCGACGACCTGTCCGGTGCATCGATAGCGAACGATACCCTTACTTTCCAGAACATATCCAGTGGATTGTCTGTAAAAGTGCCGGCTACAGAGAAACCGGAATTGCCTCAGGGATTATACAACTGTTTCTATAAAGCCGATGTAACCTATGTAGATGAAGGACGTACAGTGAAAGGGCGCTTGCGTGGCGCTTTGGAAAATGTGAATCTTACATCCGGGAATGTGTCATTAACGATGAATACCCATCTGCTGATTGATAAGGATGATTTTATTATCGAAGAAATTTTCTTTACGGGTACGTTACGGGAGAGCGGTAAACAATATTATGGCGATTCGTATGTGAAAATCTACAATAACACGGACCATGTGTTGTATGCCGATGGTCTGGCGCTGGTGGAATCCAAATTCGTCTCTACACAGAAGTATGATTATACTCCGGACATCCGTCAGGACACGATGACGGTACATGCCATTTACGTTGTTCCGGGCAGTGGTGAGGAGCATCCGGTACAGCCCGGTGAGAGTATGGTGATTTGTGATACCGGCATCAACCATCAGGTGGCCAATCCGAACTCTTTTGATCTTAGTGAAGCCAATTTTGAATGGTATGATGTCTCCACTTCACCGGACAATATGGATATTGACAGTGAAACGGTGGAGAACCTCGATAAATGGTATTGCTATACGCTTTCTGTCTTTGTGCTTCATAATCGCGGTTTCCGTTCGTATGCGCTGGCGCGTATGCAAGTTCCGAAAGAGGAATATCTGAAAAAATTCTTTTATAAATACGAATACATTATATCGAGTCCGCAAGGCAATTATCCCTGGTCTCAGAAGGCTTATAAACTGCCGAACGACTGGATTGTCGACGGAGTGAATTGTAGTGTGGAAGCAGAACGTCAATGGAACGTATTACCGGCTACCGTAGATGCCGGATGGACTCATTGCGGAAAGATAGATCATGATAAGGACCGTTATTTCAAGAGTGTCCGGCGGAAAATGCTTTATCTGGATGAGAACGGTCACAGGGTATTGCAAGATACGGATAACTCGACGGACGATTTCAATACAGAATGTATACCTTCTCTTATCGAAGAACAAAATACGGCGATAAGTGCCGATGGTAGGAAGGCAGAAACGTTGACATACGACGGAGTACAACCCGTTGAAGAATGACTTTAACCCCGACATCTATCATGAGATACTATTTAATGACTGTTTTATTCTTTTCCTTTTTAGGGCTGCATGCTGCCGACGCCGACAGCCTGTCTTTGTACGGGCGTATGCGAAGTAACGGTACGACGGCAGAAAGCGGGTTTTTCTCTTTGGTTTATGATAATCCGGCAATGAAATACGTCTGGCATCCCTCGACACTGAATGAATTGCGTGCAGGAGGAGAGTATATTCATGAAGAACAGCCTTCGTTGGCGGAGGAAGGGGATGGCAGATATATGGGTTTTGTGGATGTGCGCTCTTTTATCCGTAAGGGGAATAGCAGCCTGTGGGGAGAAGCCCGCTATAAGAACGGGAAGAAAACAGGACGGCGTTGGAATGAGACTTCGGATTATCTGCTGTTATATCCTTATGTGATGGGAGATACAGTAGGTGGCGATCTGAAATCCGAGCAATATTATTTCTCCGGAGGATATGCTTATCGCAAAGGAAGCTATACCATCGGTGCGGAGGGGTCTTATGGTGCCGATATCGAGTATCGGAATGCGGATCCCCGTCCCAAAAACCTGACGGGTGATTTGTATTTTACAATCGGCATGTCTTGGAAAACCGGCAACCATTATGCATTGGGATATTCTTTGCATGCCCGCAAGTATAAACAGACCAACGATTTGCAGTTTTATAACGAATTGGGAGTCCCCAATATTTATCACTTCACCGGATTGGGTACCGATTATTATCGTTTTCGTGGGGCAAAAGGGAAGTCGTTTTATAAAGGACGTTCTTTTGGCGGAAGTGTGAATCTTTCACCTTTCGATGCCGGTGAGGGAGGTTTTGCCGTTTCTTTGCTTTACGATCATTTCTCTTTTGATAAAATAATTTCTTCCCTCAACGAGTTGCCGATGGCATCCGTCGGTGAACATGACCTGCGAGGAGAGATTGCCTGGCGTAGTAGCAAAGATAGATTTTCACGTTGGGGGATGAAGTTGGAAGCCGCATTTACCAAACGTACCGGAACGGAGAATCTGTTCGGAGACGCTTCCGGTAATATTTATCCGCAGATAGCAGAAGATGAGATGTATATGAATCGGATAAGTCGTGGGGTACTGTCGGGCTTTTACGAATATACGTATCGGTCGGGGACTGTTTTTTCAATCATTCCCTCCATAGGATATACCGATATGAATACCCGTTATGTATATCCTCGTCGTGAAATGGAGATTCACCGGTTGCATTCTCAGTTGATGCTAAAAGCGATGTTTCCTTGCGGTCATTGGCTGCTGCGTGGAGAGTTGGGAGGAAGATATGTTGCTTCCCTTACCCCCGAATTGCAGTTGCCGGCAGTTGAAACGGAAGAAGCAAAGAAGTTGAATCAGCCGGTATATGGCAATTATGGTTACTTGGCGGCCAATCAGGCGGGTTTTCAGGTAGCAATGAGGGGAGATTATTCCCGACATAAGGCCTATGGTTTGTTTTTGGAGCTTCGGTATGTATATGGACACGATACGCGGCCTTCTGCAGCAAATAGCCTGACGGCTTCTGTAGGAGTCGCTTTTTAAAGAGATGATGGATAACTTGTATTTATATTAATAAACAAAGTAAAATGAGTATGAAACAAAAATTACTATTGCTAATGGGAGGAATGATGTTGACAGCCTTTTCTCTTCCCTTAGCTGCACAGAGTATTAGCTGGACGGATGATAGCCAGAAACCGGATACCTTGTGGTATACCGAACACAAAGAAGGAACAGAATACACATTGACAAAGCCGGAAGAATTGGCCGGCCTTTCTGTATTGGTGAATACTTATCAATATACGTTCGAAGGGAAAACCATTAAGTTGGGTAATGATGTGAGTTTAGCTAAGACGGTGGGTGAAGAAACTGTTTTATGGACTCCTGTCGGTCTTTATATCAAAGGCCACAAGATCGATATTCCTTTTAAAGGAACATTTGACGGGCAGGGACATACTGTTGACGGCATGCAAGTATCGGGAACGATAGAAGCTGTCGGACTTTTTGGTAATTTGAGCGGCGCGACTGTCCGTAATCTGGTTATCGGTTCCAACTCTTCTGTTACGTCCACCAATTCAAGTGCCCAGATTGGATCTGTTGCCGGTCTTCTGACTAAAAGCCGTATCTTGAATTGTACCAATCATATGCCAGTGTCTTCTCCCGGAGGAACCAATGTTTATGTGGGTGGTATCATCGGGCGTATGAATGTGAGCGGCTACATTGGAGGATGTAAGAATTATGGTGAAGTAAGTAATCCCGGTTCTGTGGGAGGTATTACTGCCAGTACCAATAAAGCGGATACAGTGGTCAATTGCGTCAACTATGGTAAAGTAACGGGAAAAGATGCAGATAATTCTTATACAGGAGGTATAGTCGGTTATCTTTATGAAGATTCACGCGTGTTGAACAATGCAAATTATGGTTCGGTAATTCGTGGTGGTGGCATTGTTGGGAAAGCGGTAGCTGGTTCTTATTATGCCGGTATTCGCGGGCGTTTGAATAACAACCTTAATATGGGTGAGGTAAGCTTGGATGATAAAAAAGGATATAGTATTGTGGCAAGTGCCAGTTATACGCTTATCAGCCGTAATTATTCTAAGGATAACGGAGGAAAATCCGGTGAAAACGGGGTCGCTTTTACTGTGCTGACTGATGAGCAGTTAAAGAGTGAAGCCCTGCTCAAAGAGCTCACGGCAAATGCCGGTTATGAGAATGCTCTTTCGGGAGGAGTACTTGGCGCCACTGCCTGGAAACTGGGTGAAGAGGGGTATCCGGTACCTGATGCCGATGTGGCTGCGAATGCCTATCGTGTTAATGTAGCTGTTTCTCTGATGGGCGAACTTGTTACTCATCCGTTGGCAACTGATGATGCGCAGGCATTTTATCATACTCCCGGAACGCAAGTGACTTTAGATGTAAAAGCCTTTGCAGGATATACATTCTCCGGGCTTAAACTGAATGGAGAGATCAGCGAGGGCAATACTTTTACCATGCCCGAAAGAGATGTGGAAGTAACCCTGCTGTTTGATTCCGGCGAAGCCTTGACTTGGGCAGATATGGCGCAGTATGCCGAGGCCGGTGCGGACTATAAGTTAGAAGGAGAAAACTATGAAATTTATACAGCCAAAGGATTAGCTTATGCTGCTTCCAAAGTAAATGCAGGCGAAGGTAGTGAAAATACATTTATCCGTTTGGGTAGTGATATCAATTTGGGAGTACCTAATGCTGCCGGAGATACTTTACTCTGGATGCCGATGGGAACAGACGATCATCCTTTTAACGGAATATTCGATGGAGCTGATTATACCGTTGATTATATGCATATAAATGCAACGGCAGAGAAGTATGCCGGATTGGTCGGAAAAGCCGATGGTGCAGAAATCAAGAATATAAAGATTGGCGAAAATAGCCGTATCTCTTCTGCACAGACGTATTTAGG
>NZ_HF991072.1:29038-48334 GCF_000432295.1 Bacteroides sp. CAG:189 | reverse complement strand
GCCGTATCCAATACTTTGGTGACTAACTGCCATAATGCTGCCAACCTGACTTCGACCGCTATGTATGTCGGTGGAGTTTTGGGAGATGCAACCGGAGCGAAGACGGTTATTTCAATGTGTTCCAATACTGGTACTGTTACAACCACAGCGAATATGGCCGGAGGAATAACGGCCCGTTTAGGAGATAACAATGCGGTATGCGTTCTATACAATTGCTTTAATACAGGGGCTATTTCGGCTAAAGGAACAGCCGGTGGCATTGTGGCCTTCTTACAAACACCGACTGCCGGTACAGGCAAGAGTTTAGTAGCTAACTGTTATAATACAGGCGATGTAACTGCTGATGAAAATACCGCCGGTGGTATAGTGGGACAAATCAATATGTTCTCCGAAATAAAGAACTGCGTAAGCAGTGCCAAGGTGTCTGCCGTTAAGCGATATGCAGGTGGTATTGTCGGTAATAATAATAACAAAAACAACCCCGGCCCAATCACCCGTTGCTATTATCTTGAAAATACGGTAACATCCGGTTCCGATATGAATACGAGCGGAAATGCCCTTACTGCAGAGCAGATGTACGGATCGGCTCTTGTCACGGAAATGTCGAACTTTGCCGGTTATTTGAATAACAAGGAATTGACTTCTTATTTGCAATGGGTGAAGGTAGCTAACTCCTGCCCGAATTTTGATGCTAAAAACACTGTTGCTGCATCTGCTTACATTTTAAGCGTGAAGGAGCCCGAACATGGAAAATATGAATTAGTGAAACCGGTTGCTGTATTGGCACAGGATTCCACTACTATTTTTGTGAAGAAGAATACTGCTGTGGAGTTTGCAACTACTCCGGATGAAGGGTATGTGTTCTACGCACTACGCGTGAACGGTGATTTACAAACTGAATATGTGAATAATTTCCGTACTGCCACCGGTGATGTGGAAGTAGAAGTCTTGTTCAGTCTTCCGAGACGTTGGGATCAAGTGGCTTCTGAGGCCGTAGCCGGAACAGATTATGCCGAGACTGAAACCGGTTATGAAATTCATACTCCGCTCGGATTGGCTTATATTACTGATAAAGTAAACAATGGCGGTGATATGATGGCAGGTAAACAAGTGGCTTTGACAGCCGATATTGACCTTACTCGCGAGAATGCCGATGGAATTGCCTTTACCTGGCTGCCTATCGGTAGTTCATCCAAGAATTTCAAGGGTGCTTTTGACGGTCGTGGCCATAGTGTGAAGAATATGCTTGTGAATGCAGGTACCGGTTATGGTGGGTTGTTCGGCTACGTTTCCGGTGATACGATTGCCAATGTCACTATTTCCGGTAAATCATCGGTAACGGGAACTAATTATCTGGGAGCAATTGCCGGTTATTTGAATTCGAAGGCGGTTGTCTTGAACTGTAACAATGACTCCTGTCGTATTACTACATCTTCTACCTATGCCGGCGGATTGGTCGGAAATGCCGGTAGCGGTTGTAAGGTTATCAACAGTTCTTCTACCGGTTCCGTTTCCGGTACGGATAAAGTTGGAGGTATCGTAGGATACATTCAGGGAGAAGTTATTGCTTGTTTGAGTACGGGTAAGGTTGTTTCCGGAGCTAAAGGTGGAGCTATCTTAGGTGATGGATATAATCCGGTGGTTACCCGTTCTTACCGTCAGGAAGGTATTGTCGAGGCTGCCAATGAAAACGTATCCGGTACGGTTCTTGAAATTGCAGATATACAATCGCAAGCATTGGCTGACGAGATGACTGCTTATGCCGGTTATTTGAATCGTACGACGGGAAGTGATCTTGCCGGCTGGACCTATACGGAAGAGCACTCGCCGGTAAGCAGCAGCGTAAAAGCCGGTGATGCTTATAAGGTGTCGGTATCTACGGAAATGGTTAACGGTACTCTTGCCTTACCTGTTCTGTTGACGCAGGATGAGGAAGCGGAATTCTATGCTGTGGCCGGTAATCCTGTGAAACTGACCATCACACCGGATGAAGGTTACCAGTTGGATGTACTGACGGTTAATGAAGAACCCGCTACACTGACGGATGATTCTTTTGTGATGCCTGCTACTGATGTAATGCTTGCCGCTACCTTCAAAGCAGGTGGTGTAGGGATTGAAAAGGATGAGGCTGATTTTATTCGTATGTGGACTTCTAATGCTACTTTGTATGTAGTACTTCCTCAACAAACCTCTGTAATGATAGCCGGAACAGACGGACGTATCCTGATAAATGAGTTAGCGGAGGCCGGTACGGTATCTTATCCTTTGGAACGGGGGCTGTATATATTGAAAATAGGCGATGCTTCTTATAAAGTGGCTGTTAAATAAAAGTGTAAATCAATAAAAAGACAAGAAACAATGAAGATTAGAAAGATGACGGTAATTGCTGCTATTGCAGTGGCTGGTATAATCAATGCATCCTGCGGAAATAAGCAACAGCAGGCAAACAGTGAAGGGGCGACTACGGAAGTAGTTGCTTCCGGAGCGATGGAGATAGACAGCCTTTTGGCAAATGCCGGTGAGCTTGCCGGACAAGAGGTTACCATAGAAGGTGTGTGTACACATATCTGTAAACATGGCGGACGTAAGATTTTCCTAATGGGAAGTGACGATACACAGACCATTCGTGTAGAAGGTGGCAGTGTCGGTAAGTTCGATCAGAAATGTGTCAATTCGATTGTTCGTGTGACAGGCGATTTAAAAGAACAGCGCATCGATGAGGCTTACCTTCAGAATTGGGAAGCACAACTGAAGGCCAAAGCTGCCGAACAACATGGTGAAGGCGAAGCCGGATGCAGTACCGAAAAGAAAGCACGTGGTGAAACGGCTAATACCCCGGAAGCGCGTATTGCTGATTTCCGTGCGAAGATAGCCGACAGAAAGGCCAAAACCGGTAAAGATTATCTGTCATTCTATTTTGTGGAAGCTTCTTCTTATGAAATTCAGTAGCAGCAGTTTTCGAAAGTGGAGTAGGGTGATTCACCGGGATTTATCATTTTTCTTCTCCGGTATGGTATTGATATATGCCATATCGGGGATCGTGATGAATCACCGGGATTCCATTAATCCGAACTTCACCGTGAAACAGCAGGAATATGTTCTGTCTGAGCCTTTGCCTGCAAAGGCTCAGATAAACAAGAAAACCGTGCTCTCCCTTTTAGAACCGTTGGGAGAAGCGGGCAACTATACCAAACATTACTTTCCGCGCGAAGAGGTGATGAAAGTATTCTTAAAAGGCGGTTCCAGTCTGCAAGTGAATATACAGACCGGAGCTGCCGTTTATGAATCGGTGAAGAAACGTCCTATATTAGGAGGTATGACGAGACTTCATTATAATCCCGGACAGTGGTGGACACATTTCGCCGATATCTTTGCAGTGGCTCTGATTGTAATAACTCTTTCGGGCATGTTTATGCTGAAAGGAAAAAACGGAATTATAGGAAGGGGCGGAATAGAATTATTGGCGGGGATACTTGTCCCGTTATTGTTTTTATTCTGCTTTTAGTTATTATCATATAGAAATAGATGGAACAAATTATAGAGTGTAATAACCTTACACATTACTACGGTAAACGCCTGATATACGAAAATCTCAGCTTTACTGTTCCCAAAGGGCGTATACTCGGATTATTGGGGAAGAACGGTACGGGAAAGACGACCACTATCAATATTCTAAGTGGTTATCTGAAACCCCGTTCGGGTGAATGCCGTATTTTCGGACAGGACATTCAAACAATGGATCCTGCTTTGAGACGGAATATCGGACTACTGATCGAAGGCCATGTGCAATATCAGTTTATGACCATTACCCAAATCGAGAAGTTTTATGCCGCTTTTTATCCGGGACAGTGGAGGAAAGATGCCTATTATGAACTGATGGATAAATTGAAGGTCGCACCGGGGCAGCGTATCAGCCGTATGTCTTGCGGGCAACGCTCACAAGTGGCATTGGGACTGATTCTTGCGCAAAATCCCGATTTGCTGGTCTTGGATGATTTTTCGCTCGGGCTCGACCCCGGCTATCGCCGCCTGTTTACCGATTACCTGCGTGACTATGCACGGTCGGAGAATAAAACCGTATTTCTGACATCACACATTATACAGGATATGGAACGTCTGATCGACGACTGTATAATCATGGATTATGGGAAAATACTGGTACAACAGGAGGTAAAGGAATTGTTGGATACGGTACGCCGTTATACGTGTACTGTGCCCGAAGGCTATGAGCCGCAGGAGATGGACGGTTTCTACCATCCTTCGGTGATTCGCCGGACGCTTGAAACCTACTCTTTCCTTCAACCTGCTGAAGCGGAGAATGCTTTAATAAAAACAGGAGTACCTTATTCCGGTTTGCATAGTGAGAAAGTGAGTCTGGAAGACGCCTTTATCGGCCTTACCGGTAAATATTGAAAGAGAAGAATTGAAAGATGAATGCTATATTTTATAAAGAATGGATCAAGACCCGTTGGTATCTGTTGCTGGCTTTGGTAGTAACAGTGGGTTTTGCCGGTTATTCAATGCTCCGTATCAACCGGGTGGTGACACTGAAAGGAGTGGAACATGTATGGGAAGTAATGCTGCAAAGGGATGCCGTATTTGTTGATTTATTGCAGTACATTCCCTTACTTGCCGGAATACTTTTGGCTGTGGTACAGTTTGTTCCGGAGATGCACCGTAAATGTTTGAAACTGACTCTGCATCTTCCGTATTCGCAGTTGCGTATGGTCATGCTGATGTTGCTTTACGGTTTGCTCGTACTGTTGGTCTGTTTCGGATTTAATTATGTACTGATGGGATTTTACTTGCAAGGCATATTGGCATCCGAGTTGGTCCGTCATATCTTGTTGACGGCTGCTCCCTGGTATTTGGCCGGAATAGCCGGATATCTGCTTGTGTCCTGGATTTGTCTGGAACCTTCATGGAAGCGGCGTATATTCAACCTGATTGTTGCTGTACTGGTGTTACGTATCTTTTTCCTTTCTACTACGCCGGAAGCTTATAATGGATTTTTGCCGTGGCTTGCCGTATGTACGTTGCTGACAGGAACATTCTCCTGGCTCTCTATTGTACGTTTTAAAGAGGGGAAACAAGATTAGGGATTACATTTATAATAAAGAAGAATAGATAATGAAACTTTTTAGTCAACTATTATTAGGACTTACGATCGTCTGTCTGCTGATCTGGCAGCTTCCCTGGTGTTACAATTTCCTGACGGCACGTTCTACAAAAGCGCCTTTTACTTTATATAGTTCCGTCATCGGAGATTTTGCCATGATGACTCCGTCGGGTGATAAAGGTATGCTCCGTAGCGATCTTTCCGGCAGGACTTATACGCAAGCTCAGTTTGACAGTATCCTTCCTATGTTTTATTTCCGGCAATTGATGTCGGACGAACGTTTTCCGGATACGCTCAACGGAGTGCCGGTCACACCACGCATGGCACAGATGGAGAATTTTAATTTCCGTGTAGTCCCTTCGGATATCAATGCTCCCCATATCGGACTTTATCCTCTGCTCGAAGGTATGTCCGGCAGGGTGGACTTACAGATGCCCGATGATGTTTTCCGTATTACGGGAAAAGGAATTGAATTTATCCGCATGGCTTCCAATACGGTGGACGAAGAGAAAAGCCGGCGTTTTACTGAGGCGATGGAGAAGAAAGGATTCCATTTTCCTGCCACCGAGATAGCCGGTAATCCTACCACGCGCAAGGAATATGACGAAGGATATCTGTTGTTGGATGCCGATCGCCGATTGTTTCATCTGAAACAGATGAAAGGCAGACCGTACGTGCGTAGTATTGAATTGCCTGATGGGATACAGTTGAAGCACGTGTTTGTGACGGAGTTTAAAAACCGGAAGACATTGGCTTTCATGACAGATGCCGACCGGTCTTTCTATGTACTTAGGAATAAGACTTATGAGGTAGTAAAGGTTGGTATTCCTTCCTTTGATCCGGAGAAAGAGGCGTTGGCTGTTTTTGGCAATATGTTTGATTGGACATTGCGTGTGACGCGTCCTGAAGTCGAAGTTTACTATGCAGTGAATGCTGATGATTATTCGTTGATTAAATCAATGGAACTTCCTGCAGAAGAGCTTTCTGCGGCAGAGAAAATTGGTAAATATGTATTTCCATTACGTTTGTCGTTTACTTCCGGTACGGATAAATATGTGATACCGCGCTTTTAGTTTATAAATCCTTTAATTATGAAATATGATGAATAGAAAATTACTAACAATGGCTGTGGCCGGTCTGTTGTCTGTAGCCGGCCTGTCTGCACAGGAACCCCAATTGAAATGGGTAACTTCGCAAGATGGTATGGGGCTTGAGATTCCCCAGGCAATTAAAGTATCGTCAGACGGATATGTGTTTCTTATGAATAACTTTGCTTCCAGTGATAAAGAAACTTCTTATGATCCGGATGGGAGTGTAAGTAAAGGATACTCTCTGACAACGGATTATTTTTTCTATAACATTGCTGATGGTACAAAGGCTTCGGAGAAAACCAGTACGGGGGTACCCGATGTACTGCAGACAAACGGTAATTATAACATGACACTTTATAAAGTCGGAACAGACGGACATCTGCTATGGGGGATTCATACCAATGTGGGAGAATTCTCAGATGGTGCGATGGCTGCTACTTCGGATGGCGGGGTAGTGATTGCTCTCAAAATGAGACATTCGAGCCGTTCGACCTATAAAAGTGACATCGTTTGTCAGTTGGTTGATGCTGATGGGGTAGAGACTTCCGTCAAATGGGATGCTCCTGATTATGAGACGTATGGTGGTGTATATCAACCTGTGTTGGCAAAGATCAGTAAGGACGGAAAAGTGGAGTGGACGAAGCGTATCGATGTAGGTTATAAAACGGTAACCATCAGTGGTACTCAGAAAAAACTTTATGATAATTTTGATCTGCGTGATATGGTAGCGGATGGAGAGGATAATATCTATCTGACGGGTACTTATCGTACTTCCATCAATTTCGGACGGAATGCCAATCTTTCATCTCCCCGTAATGCCGAGGGCTGGGATGGTGATGTACAGAAAACATGCGGTGATCTTTTTGTAGTTAAATTGGATAAAGCAGGTACGGCACAGTGGAATGTAGTGACAAAAGGACAGGTGATAAGTTGCGAGATTCCCAAAAATATCGTTCTTGATAATGGAAATTTGTACGTTAGCGGCTATATGAAAGGGGATGGCGAGTCTGCCGTGATGTTGGGTAACGATCGCTTGACACCCAGTATAAAGGATTGCTTGTTCTATGCCTGCATTGCTCCGGCAGACGGAAGTGTAAAGTGGGCGCGTCTGTTGCAGACAGTAGAACATCCGGTGACACAGGATGGGGCACGCATGAAGCCGATGTGTCTGGCTGCTTCCGGTAATGAACTGTACATGGGGGGTAGCTTTTACGGCAATGTTATGGATGGTGAGAATGTTTGTCTGGAAAATCCGAATAAACAGACCAACGGACTTCGTGCCTTTATTTTGAAGTGTAACGCAGAAAATGGTGCTGTACAAGCCGGTATTATGATAGACGGCGCACTGACTGAGGTAGAGAATATTATTCCGAAAGATGGTAATCTATTGGCTCCGGGATACGATCTGTATGCCGCTTCTTATCTTTATACACTCGATACGGATCTTACAAGCAATAGCCTGAAAACTTATCCCTTGAAAAACTCGATCAGTACTGCGACCCAAGGGGGCGTAGTGGTCGGTGATTTGCTTGTTTCGGCAATGAATGCCAACCGGACAGCCACTTTCCCGGGATGTGACTGGACGCTGAATGTGATAAATAACGGTGATAACAATTATCGCGCATGTGTCTTTACAGGACATGATATTTCATCATTGTCTACGGGTATAGTTTCGGCTCCGGCAGCAGATACCGGTTTTCGTGCCTATGCAGGAAAAGGTGAATTGATAGTTGAAACGCTTTCTGCTTGTCAGGTACAGGTGTATGGTATTGACGGACGGGCGATTCTTTCGTTTGAAGCTCCTGAGGGTCGTACGACAAAGAGTTTGCCGGCCGGGCTGTATATTGTAAACGATAGGAAAGTGGCGGTATATTAAAAGTTACTTTTTATGTTTATAAAGTAAAATAAAGAAGGATGAGTGATACGGTTGATTACTCATCCTTTTTTAATTAAGCTCCTTTGGAAAAGAGGCTATATCTTTTCAAGCGGGCAGGAGTTGTTACGGAAGTGTATGGGGCTGGTTGACACGGTAGCTGATGAGGATGCCTGTATACTGGATATTGAAGGCTAATTGTTGGCGTAGCTGTGCATTCCTCCTAAAAAGTAGTTTACTCCAAAATAGGTCATCAATACAGTTGTGAAAGCTGCTATCAGGAAGATATGAAAGAATATAGGTTTACGGAAAACCTTGATGCTTTGAGTATGAAACGCGATACCGTATATCAATAGTGTGATTAGTGCCCATACTTCTTTAGGGTCCCATGCCCAATAACGTCCCCAAGATATATTTGCCCAGACGGCACCGATAAAGATACCGAGAGCCAGAATCAGTGTGGCAGGATAAAGTAGAATACGACTGAGTAAAGTAAGGCGTTCTACCTGTTCTTCTTCGTTCTTCCGGAAATAGATGATGGCAGCAATGCCATTTAACATTATAAATCCGAGTAAAGCGTACGACATCATGATTAGTGAAACATGCAGACTGAGCAGTGGTGAAGAGAGTACCGGTATTAACGGGGTTATCTGTGGATTCATTTGCCCGATGCTTGCCACTAATAATGTAAATCCGGAGAGAAGGAAACCAAAACATGCCATTAGTGAAAAGCGGTGTTGCAGACACAAGGCTATCAACATGATAATCCATGCCATAAATTGCATCGTTTCGTATCCGTTGCTCATCGGTAAGCGGCCACTGATATACGTCCGTAATATCATTCCGAAGGTATGGAATAGGAAAGAGGTTAATAAAAGGCAGAAAGTAATTCTCCGAAAACTTCGAAAGCGGAATAAGGGGCGCTTACTCCATTGGCAAAGGAGTAGCAATATTCCTCCCATAAGATTTATCCTATATAGAATGACTGAAAAAGGAATCTGATTATAAAGTAATTCGGCTTGTATTTTTCTGTCAGACAAGCGTTGGACTCCGGTATCAGGAACCGGTCGAACCAATGTCCCCTGTCGCAGCATGGCGATAAGGGATATTTTTTCATCGGTTTCGGTGATTGCTTTTAATAATGCATCTTGTTTGCCGCTTTGATGCAGGCGGTTCCAGTATTCCTGTAAACGATATCCTTTCTCCCGGTCGAAGAAATCTGTAAGGCGGGCATAAGAACCACATCCTAAGCGTTGTTGCAGCTCTTTATTCTTGATCTGTATCATCGGTTCGTTCTGCCATTCATCCGGATACAGGAGCCAACCCAGCAAAACCTGTTCGGGACTTAATCCCTGGTAATTGTCTTTTCCGGTCAGCTTGATAACGAAGTCTCGGGCAAGTGTATTAAAAGGCACCACCCGGTCGTTGTACATCACTTGTTTGGTGCGGTATACATCTGCATCCTCTCGTTTTATAGGCTTGGATTGGGTTGTAATGGCCCAGCAACATAAGAGGAAAACGACCCCCATTCGTTGTAGCAACGGATGCTTCAGTAACCGACGAAAATTACTTTTCGGGGAAAGCAGTATCCATAAAGCTGAAATAAATAATAAGGCATATCCGCTATAGGTTACGGGAATTCCCCATGGATCATGGTTGACACTGAGCCATGTGCCCTGGAAATCTTCATCGAATGAACTTTGATAAAACCGGTATCCGTGATGTGAGAAGATACGGTTCATGGAAACTTCTGCTTTCCGGCAAGGAATTTCATCGGTATAAATTCGGCTGACATAGTCTGCCGGAGCTTCCGTACCAGGATAATAACTGACATAGAATGTGTCTAACCCTATGGCAAATGGGAGAGGATATTCCATTTGTGTATCCGTATTTTTGAATGTCTGTGTGGTTACCTTGTCTTGGCGGAGATGTATGACGCCTTGCTGTCCGGTGAAATAGGTGAGACAAGCACCTGTAAGGATGACAATAAAAGATACGTGGAGTAAGAAAATCTCTTTTCGTTTGTACACCTTTTGTTTGATCAGATACCAGCAGGCCGATAAACTCAGAATGCCCCATAGGGCAATGAACCAGAAAGAATGATAAATATGTTCATTGACGAATGGGGTTCCTTGAGCCTTCTCTACAAAAGTAGTTGCAGCCAAACATACAATAATCAACAAGTAACAGCTAACTATGAATTGTTTCATTAGTAGTTTGCGAAGTTTTCATTTTGATCGGCTTTTACTGCTATACATTCCATCTCTATAAGCCATCCCGGACGGCAAACAGGAGCAAGGAGGATAACTTTGGGTAGACACGGGAAATGCTGTTCGAACATTTCTTTTACAACTTGATGGTCCGCCGGATCGCGTAAATAGACAATCGCTTGTGCCACATCATCAAATGAACATTCGGCTTCATTTAGAAGAACTTCTATATTTTCCCACATCCGGTGAGTTTGTTTACGAATGTCTCCGGGATATACCACCTCTCCTTTGTTGTTAATGCTTGCCGTGCCGGAAATGAATACTTGGCGGCGGTCACCGTATTTTACACAAGTTCCTCTTTCAAAACTGACTCCGTATTCGTAGGTCGGGTTAAGATGATCGGGAGCATAAAGGTATTGTATTTGTTCGGAAGAAATACCCTTTACTGCATAACTATCCATTTGCACGGTTACTTTAGGGTCGGCATGCCGGCCGCCGATACCAGTGCTGGCGATATAGTGAGTATGTTCTGTCAGATTTTGTGTGACAAATACTTCATTGCGGGCTTTTACTACTCCGGCGTAATTTACGTCTACATTTTGTACGAAAAACCAAGTACGAATGCAATTGTTTGCCAGTGTACATTGCTGTTCCATGAGTTGCATTACATAGTCGTTGAGCAATAGCCGCGTTTGATATTCGGAGTTCGCTGCACGATTGAAAGCGCTGCCGTTCCAGAAATGCCGGTAATTGCCATGCACCGATTCAAATAGTCCATTGGGCAGTACACGCGTTTGTACGTTGGTTTGCAGATAGGCCCACAGTGCGATTTTGGTACCGTTGAGAGGAGGTTGTTCCACAACGGAGAGGGCACAATCGGAATATTCGGTTGTCAATGCCAGCAGCGTATCCGCTTGATTGGCGGCATCGCTGAGGAAATAACGTTTGAATACGGCAGTGGCACCTTTCAATTCACCTGTCAGTAAGTTGGTGAAAGTATTTAATATACCGGCGAGTTGTTCTTGATAGGTGAGGTTCGGCTGGGTGATGTGTATCATTACCTGGTATTCCGAAACTCCGTTATCACAAATAAATTCCGATAAATCTGTTATGGTATTATTATCTTCGTTTATATACTTTTTATAGTCCATATGGTTTTAATTATTTTCAGCCCCGGCATCTATCCAGGTTTTTATCAGTCCTAATATTTCTTGTTTACCGGTGCTGTTGAACATATCCTTATGATATTCGTTGTCTTCCAGAATGTCTATTAAGTAGCTTTCTTCTGCATTTCCGGGAGATACATATTTCTTTTTTTCGGGAGATAAAGGAGCTTCTACATTAACTAATGCTGCGTAAGCTTTATCTTCGGTCAAGTTGAGGTTGCCCGAAATATGGGTACTTCCTCCATGACATGCTATGCAACTGGTTTCGAAAACCTGCTTTTGTATCCGATCGAAACTTGCCAGATTTAAGTTTTCGATAGGAAGCGTTATTGTCTCCATTGAGTTGTCAATCGGAAAAGAGTAATATGAATAGATTAAGCTTTGTCCGTTACTGATAACAGCTATATCTATGCTTTTGGTATTCTCTTTTAGATTGTTCAGTCGGATGGTTACCTTTTGATCACTTTTAGACGGTTTGTTGATTCGTTTGGTCAGTGTGATTGTTGAGCCGTCTTCTCCGATGGCAGCCAGTGAAAGATAATTCTTTTTAGGCCATGCTCCCAGTCCGTCGAAGGTGAGGGTAACAGTGGCTGTCCGGCCTGAATCCACTGTGTCATCAGGATATATTTTTCCTTCGTCGCAAGAAATAATGAATAATGCGGCAAGGATATATAAACCGTTTTTTATATTTAAAATAGAATTCATTGTTCTTGTTTAGAAAGTAAATTGCAACATAGCAGTAGCGTTATGGCGGGCAAGACCGATACCGGCTTCATCACGGTCATTCTGAGTATTGTCTCCCGTACGTCCCATGTATTGGTACATCACTTGTAATTTCAGATTGTTTCCGAAGAAATAATAGTTTACACCTATAGCGGGCATGTTTAGCAGTCCACCGGTATCTAATCCGTTACGATCCATGAAATCATAGCGTAATGCACCTTGCAGTTTGGAGGTGATAAAATATCCGGCCTGTACATATCCGCCCCAGAAATTCATGTCATCTGATTTGTTCTGGATTTTAGTGAAATGCATGTTCATGTAATAAGCTTCGGCTGCCAGATAGAAGCGATTTTTCATCATGGCAAATTCTGCTCCGACCCGCAGATCGCTACTACTCTTGGATTCTGCTTCAGCATTATAGGATGCTGATACGCCTATTAGCATTTTATCGCTTTTCAGATTATTGGGGTCACCCTGTGAAGCGGGCATTTCACCTTTGGGCATGTAGGCAAAACGTCCGGAATAGAGTAAAGCTGGCAACCATTTGTGATCATCACACATGGTTTTGGAGGCAACGTTTACATCTGCACCCGTACCATTGAAAATGCCTACTTGATAATTCCATTTACCATGGATCAACCCATGTAACTGTATACCCAAATCGAAACCTGTGGCAAAATTGGGGTTGACATAGGGAAGATCGTAGGGAAGAACGACTGTTGCCGTACTGGAGGTAGGAAGTACCGGGAACAGGGTTTCGCCCAATGTGCTGAGGTATGCATGCATAAAAGGTGTTTTGAATTTACCTACACGGATTCGGAGAGACTCTTTCATTGCAATATCAAACCAAGCTTGTTGTAACAGGGCTCCGCCGCTTTTAGCTGCATTTATGGAAAGGTTGAAAGTCACTTTTCCGAATGCTTTTCCGGTAAATCCCAATATGGCGTTTGGAATGGCAAAACCGGTATTGGCGATGTTATCGGCATAAGGAGTTTCGAGTCCGAGATCATCATATCGGTTGAGACAGGCACTGGCCTGTACCAATGCATAAGGTTTGAAGAGGAAATCACCGGCTTTAGTGCTGAAAGAAAATCCTTTCTTCCCTGCCAGGGATACCACATCGTTTTCTACATATTTATCGTCTACCTCCTGTGCTGACAGGTGAGTGGATGTCAAGGTTAGCAATCCGCATAAAGCGGCTGCAAATGTATGCTTTTTCATTTGTTGTTGTTTTTTTATCTGATTATAAACTTTCAAGAAAAGTGATGAGTGCAGCACGTTCTTCTTTGCTCATCCGTGAGAAAAGAGTGCGTGAGGCAGAACCTTCGCCGCCATGCCACATGATAGCTTCTGTTAGATTGCGGGCGCGTCCGTCGTGCAGGAAATAAGTATGTCCGTTAACTGTCTCCTGCAGTCCGATTCCCCATAAAGGAGTAGTTCTCCACTCGTATCCGGTAGCCAGGCCACTGGTATAATCGTCATTCAGTTCTGTTCCCATGTCGTGCAATAAGAAATCGGAATAGGGATGAATCGTTTGGCTGCCCAACCAGGGTAACTGGGTGTTGTTCAGAAGTTTGGAACCTCTTGGACGGGTGTGTAATGTAGTGACATGACATAAATGGCATTTTGCCTGGTGGAAGAGTTTCTCTCCTTTTTGTACAGTTTCATCTGTTACATTGCGCCGTGCGGGTACGCCCAAAGCCTGCATATAAAGATCTACATTTTCCATGTCTTCAGTGGATATCTGAATCCCGTAGTTGGAAAATCCCATCATCTGACTTTGACCTTCACAGACTTCGTGAGGATAACGGTCGTTGGTTACCCCCAAATCCGATGAGAATCCGAGTTCTACGGTGAGGTCGGCATGTTGTGCTTTATTACCCGATAATCCGATCTGTTTTACGCCCTTTTCAGTGATATAATTCAAGCGTCCACTGATACCGTATTCGGGATAATTACTTTTGGCTGCCACTTTTTGCAACTCGTCGAGATCGAGCGCCATCATTTGGCCTAACCCTACATGACGTAAGGGCTGGCGTACACTGATACGCAAATCCTCCGGGCGAATGCTGTCGGCATACCATTGATAGATCTCGTAATGCGGAGTCATCAGTTCGTACTCTTCGCCATCCGGAAAACGGAATTTTTGTGTTGTAGTGGTTATTTTTACTTTTCCTTCCGCTTTTACACCATAGATGGATTGATCGTGCAATACACGTCCGTACTCCGGGAAGTATCCTCCGGTTTTGCGGCTGATATACACTAACATGGACGAAAATCCGTTGCCCGAACCGCCGTCGGCAAGGGCCGGTTTGGTACGACCGGTACTTTTATGGCAACTTCCGCAGGAATATCCAGCATATACTGGTCCCAATCCTCCGCCTGTGTTGCTTCCTGTTCCGCGTGAACCGTCATACAGGCCGTCTCCTCTGTTAAAGCGTGTCAGAAGTTCTCCGGTAACCCAGTCTGCATTCGTGTCGTATGCATCTGGTGATGAAGAGAATATGGTAGAATATCCGGCAGACAGTTCGGCAGGGAGTGCCGGTTCACCGTTAGGTTTCAGTATAAGCTTATCATCAAGTTGATTGTCACAACTCTGTAGTGTATAACTTATCAACGTACCAAAGAGGATACAAGCTCCGGTAAGGTTCCTGCATCCCCATATGGTGCTGATAGCTCTATTCTTTAGGGGAATGAATAAGCTAATTTTCATATTGTATGTATTTCGTTCATTTCATTAATTGGATGCCAGTTTACCTCTTACGAGTCCCAGACCAGTGTTTAGATAAGCGCATGCATTTTGTGCTTTTTTGATTTCTACACTTGCGCCCAGATTGTTACGGAAGGGTTTGGGAATATCATTGATAGCATCCATTGTATCTTCTATCTGCTGACGAATTAATTGGTCAAGTGTCGGATTTATGATTTTGACGAGTGCTGAAAGGCTTTCTGCTTCGTTGTATTCACCATTGCGTCCGCCTAAGTAACAGTTTTTGATGCTGACGATGTTGTCTACATAATCTGTCAGTGAGTTCCAGCTGTACCATGATTCCACAGCAAGTACGCCACCTTCTTTATCACCGCTATTCCATGCGTTTACAGGATCGGCGATCTTGGCGGTACCTACTTCATTGGCGATTGCAGCCATTCCGTTGTTGTCATTCAACATCGTTTCGATAGCTACATAAATACTGCTGATACCGTATGTGCCGTTATGTTCTTTCAAGGCAGCTCCGTATGCCGTAGGAAGATCTTCATCTCCGGGAAGTCCGGTTGTCCAGCCTTTGTGCATATTGGTGACGTCAGAGAGCATACGGGTTACTACTTTCTGTAGATAAATTTTCATGTTGTTGGTGTAGTCGGCGATATCGCGTGCATCACCTTCATTGAAAAGCAGATATTCGGCAGTATGGAAACCACGTAAATTTTGTGGAGGATTTACAGCACTTTCATCTTCATTTACATCTCCTTCGATGGCGTCCCAGTTACCTGTTTCCAGAATTTGGTCTATACCTTCTTTGTCGAGAGGCCAGCTATCCAAGCTTGGGTCATAGCTTTTTTTGTCGGCAGCTCCAAACAGAAATGCTTCGCTTTCTTCCCAAGGCTTACGGGCATCTCTCCAGGCATCACAAGCATTTTCAAGGTCGGTTTTAGTTCCACTTGCAATGAATTTGTCGACTGCATTTTTTAAGAGAGTCATTTTGTTTACTAATTCGGCATAAGTCGGTATTGCGACATTATCGACAAAATTGGCTATCGCTGCATCCATTTGTTCAGTGGTAGGTTTTTGTCCACTATCTGCCGGAAGATTGGCAAACGGATTGGTGGTGATGTCTTCTTTCTTAGAATCTTCATTACAGGATGTTAATCCTAAAGTGAATCCTATCAACAGGATTGGAAATAAACTTCTCTTTTTCATTTTATTTTAAATTTTGTGATTTGATATTATACTCTTATTTCTTGATGAACCAGCCGATGTAAGCAATGCCTACTGATACTGTATTTTCATTATTATATTTCCCCCATGCGATCCGGCGATTGGAATAATCGGCTTTTATAACAAGATTAGGGAGTGCATAATAGTTTAGTCCTGCAGTAATAACCGAAGATTGGAAACGCTTGTCGGCCAATTGGCTGCTTGATTCTACTTTTTCCATCGGATTATAGTATTCATAGCGCATGAAAGGATAGATTCGGGGTGCTTTGGGGCCCCAGAAAGCGCCTATATTGTATCCGGCTTCGGCTGCATAGCTGACTGCGTTTTTAGCAACTGTTGTATTGGGATAACCGGAAGCACCGGAGGAACTATTGTTGATTGTGCTAAGTGCCGCACTTGCTCCCAATTGCCCGTATACGGCATTGGCACGTACGATGAGATTGTTTTTCGGACTTTTGTATTGCATGTCGGCGGTAAATATGGTTACCGGAAAATCATACTCATTGTTACGATCCGGTTTTGTTCCGTTTTTCGCTGTTTTATTATAATAGGCCGAAACGCCTACACGTAAGCCTTTTACTCCATTGTAATTAATACGTCCTACGAAAGCCGGACTCGTGAAATTACTGATTTCAAAAGCTCCTTGTTTTCCATTGGAGATCCAGTCTTCACTTCGAAATCCTTGTGGATCGAGACCATTTACTACTTGAAACTCATAGTCGAATTTTCCCACTTCTCCGAAAATAGCCACACCGGTTTCATGCCAGGTTGACGGTAAGATGGTTGTTTCGCCTTCCGGGCGGTATACTCCGAAGAAATTGATAGGTTCGTGATGTGTATTTGTTAGTCCTACCGGTAAAATCATATGTCCGAAACGAACATTGATATATTTGTTGATGAGACGTGTAATGTGGAACTGTTCGAGAGCTACCTCTCCGCCTTTTTCAATTTCGGTTTCGTATTCTCCGTTTTCTTCGAACCATTCAATTTCACGGGCTACTCCTGTACCTCCATATTCGAATTCAATTTCTGAACCGAGTATCCATTTGGGAGAAAACTTGTAGTCAAAGGCCAATACAAAACGAGGAATGGATATTTCACCTCTGTTTCTTTTCGGAGAACCGCTGGAATGTTTAAAACGGTTAAAATCATAATCTTTATAGCTTGCCGCCATTTCACCGTATCCGCCAAAACGGAATTTGTCGTATTCTTCTGTATAAGAGCTCTTTTCTTCTTGTACTGAGCTTTTTTCCTGTGCGGTGACTTTACCGAATGATAACAGGAAGCAGAGAATAAATAAGCTTGTTAATTTTCTCATGTTTTATATAATTTTTTATGGCTGCAAAGATAGAAGCGAATGGAAAGGCGGACAATACCTATAAATAATGAATATTGACGCGAGTCTCAGTATTAATAGGTAATTATAAAACTGAATATATATGAAAAAAAAGAAGCCGTTCCCCCTAATGAAACGGCTTCTACGCTAAAAAAGACATACAACAAAGCTAACACATACAAAACTACGCTAAACAGCAATCTTAATACTTTCTTTTTTCCCACAATATCGCTTACATTGCTGGCAGATATCGTATCCTAACATAGCTCCCAAAATGAAATCCTCTTCAGGTGTCAGTTGGTTCAGCGGACGAGTGATAATGTGGCGTATGGCCTCCATACACTCCGGTTTGCCGAAGAACAAATTGATTTTGTTCGTTCCTACTTCTTGTATCGTATAGCTGATATTCTGATTTTCCAGACGGCGTATGGCAAATTCTGTATATTCACGGTTCATTGTGTAGAGCACCATGTTGCGAACTCCTTTTTTAAACTCGTAAATATGATTTAGGAAAATCCGTACTTCGCCGGGAATGATTCTTTCGGTAGCCATAATGCAAGATTGTGATAAAATATTAGAGTTTATTGGGCCTGCATGATTTTTTGGAAAATCAGGCTGGCTTTAGTTGATTTCTTTTTTAAGTCCTTCTACCCATTGATCGATACGTTGGTCGGTCTGGCTGTCTTCGTTCACTTCATCAATGGGGAGTCCGACGAATTTACCGTTTACTACCGCTACAGACGCATCAAAAGTATATCCGGCCGTATCTGTTATTCCGATAAATGTACAGCCGGTATCTTTTAAATCTTCATACAGAATACCGATGCCGTCACAAAATGTGTCGCTGTATGAGTCGGAATCTCCGCAACCGAACAGAGCAACGAATTTATGGGAAAGATCTGCCTTTTTCAGAACCTTGACACCATCATACCAGTCGTCCTGCAATTCACCGGCGCCCCAAGTTGAAGTGCCCAGCACCAGCACATCGTATTCTTTAACCAATGCATCGGTCAATGTCGAAGCATCGTGGATATCTCCTTGAGGAACATTCAGCTTTTCTGCAATTTTGCGAGCTACATCCTCTGTGGTTCCTGTTGTTGAACCGTAAAAAACACCAATCTTACTCATTTTCAATTTCTTTTTTTTATGATAATGCAAAGATAAAGGCGAAGGATGAAATGTGAAATCCCCATTTATAATGGAATAACACGTACGTTATCATTATAAATGGGGATATGATGAGACTGTGTCGGCATGATGAAAAACCGATACCTTATTTATATATGCAATTAATGGTGGAACAGGCGGATACCCGTAAATGCCATGGCAATATTATATTTATCACATGTTTCGATGACATGGTCGTCGCGTACGGAACCACCCGGTTGTGCTATGTAGTTTACTCCGCTCTTATGTGCACGTTCGATATTATCGCCAAAGGGGAAGAACGCATCCGAACCTAAAGCTACACCGGTCAGTGTATCCAGCCATTCACGTTTTTCTTCACGGGTCAGCACTTCTGGCTTTTCTGTGAAGAACTGTTCCCATGTGCCGTCTGTCAATACGTCCATGTAGTCATCGGAGATATAAATATCGATCGTATTATCGCGGTCGGCGCGGCGGATCTTCTCTTTCCAAGGGAGATTCATCACTTTGGGATGTTGGCGCAGATACCAGATGTCGGCTTTATTGCCGGCAAGGCGGGTACAATGAATGCGTGATTGCTGTCCGGCACCGATACCTATTGCCTGTCCGTCTTTTGCATAACATACCGAATTGGATTGTGTATACTTTAGCGTGATAAGGGCAATAAGCAGATCGCGTTTGGCTTCAGCAGGAAT
>NZ_HF991072.1:0-29019 GCF_000432295.1 Bacteroides sp. CAG:189 | reverse complement strand
TCAGCAGGAATTTCCTGATTCCGGGTAGGCATCTCTTGTAGCAGAGTTTCGTCAATTTTGAGTTCGTTACGTCCCTGTTCGAAAGTAATACCGAAAACGTCTTTATGCTCGATGGGAGCGGGGCGATATGCAAGATCTATTTTGATGATATTGTAAGTCCCTTTCCGTTTATTGCGTAAAATTTCCAATGCTTCAGGCGTATAATCGGGAGCAATGACTCCATCGGATACTTCCCGGTTGATAAGGCGGGCTGTTTCTACATCGCAGGTATCGGATAAAGCGATGAAATCACCATAAGACGACATACGGTCCGCACCACGGGCACGGGCATAGGCAGTAGCCAAAGGTGAAAGCGGAAGATCGTCTACAAAATAAATCTTTTTAAGTGTTTCGCTCATCTCTATTGCTACGGCGGCGCCTGCAGGACTGACGTGCTTGAAAGATGCGGCTGCCGGAAGTCCGGTAGCTTCTTTCAGTTCTTGTACTAACTGCCAGCTATTGAATGCATCCAGCAGATTAATGTATCCGGGGCGTCCGTTTAATACTTCGATAGGCAGTTCGCCTTCTTTCATGAAGATACGGGCCGGTTTTTGATTGGGATTGCAGCCGTATTTCAATGCTAATTCGTTTGCCATGAGAATGAATTTGAATTATGATTTATAAATTATGATTTGTCAGTTGAACGCAAAATTACTAAAAAATGGTGATTGGCGGACTATACTTATCAGTAAATAATAATTCATAAATCAGAATTCGTAATTCATAAATCTCCAAAATACCTATAAATGGGGATTGCGCGCGCGCGAAATTATCCGTTTCTTTGCACTCGTAATATATAATAGGTATAATATGGATAGATTACAAAAATACAAGCCCTCTGATAAAATGATTGATCTTATCAGTGATAATTACTCTTTATTGCAGGTTATGAGTCGTTTTGGGCTTTCGTTGGGGTTCGGTGATAAAACCGTGAAGGAGGTTTGTGAAATGAACGGGGTGGATTGCCGTACTTTTCTTGTCGTGGTGAATTTTATGGCCGAAGGCTTTTCACGCATGGATGGAGAAACGGATGAGTTATCTATCCCGGCATTGGTAGACTATTTGCGCCAGGCCCACATCTATTTCCTTGATTTTTGTCTGCCTGCCATTCGGCGTAAGCTGCTGGAAGCCATCGATTGTTCGGAAAATGATGTCTCTTTTCTTATATTGAAATTTTTCGACGAATATATGCGTGAAGTACGCAAACATATGGAATACGAAGAAAAAACCGTATTTAAGTATGTAGATGCTTTGCTTCAGAACAATGCGCCGAAAAATTATCAGATCAGCACTTTCTCGAAACATCACGATCAGGTGGGAGAGAAGTTGACGGAGTTGAAGAACATCATTATTAAATATTGTCCGGCCAAAGCGAATACGAATTTGCTTAATGCTGCCTTGTTTGATATCTATGCTTGTGAGGAGGGACTCGAATCGCATTGCAAGGTAGAGGATTATATATTTGTTCCTGCTATTCTGAATTTGGAAAGGAGGATGATGGATCATGAAAAATAATGAGACAATCCGGGTAGCTGTTGCCGAGAATTCTGTGATTATCCGTAGCGGGCTTACTTTAGCGTTGAAACGTTTGCCCAATTTGAAAATTCAGCCGGTAGAGCTTTTGTCCGTCGAAGCCCTGCATGATTGTTTGCGTACGCAATATCCCGATATATTGGTAGTGAATCCCACATTCGGTGATTATTTTGATGTAGCTCGTTTCCGTGAAGAAACAACTGGAAAAGGTATCCGGGTTGTGGCATTGGTAAGCTCGTTTATCGATGCCACGCTATTGAGTAAATACGATGATTCCATCTCTATTTTTGATGATTTGGAAACGCTCTCCAATAAGATTATCCGTTTGCAGAATATTGCACCCGATGATGAAGGAGACGGACAGGAAACTCTTAGCCAGCGGGAGAAAGAAATCGTAATTTGCGTAGTGAAGGGAATGACAAATAAGGAGATAGCAGAGAAATTGTTTTTATCTATACATACGGTCATTACTCATCGTAGGAATATCAGCAAGAAATTGCAAATACACAGTGCTGCCGGCTTAACGATCTATGCTATTGTGAATAAGCTGGTTGAGTTGAGCGATGTGAAAGATTTATAACCATAAAATTGTGTTATAAAATATAAAACCGTTTGCGGACACGGAAAAAAGCTGTATCTTTGCAGTGCAATTGGGAAATTGCTATTAGTTTAAAAGGTAAAAAAGAAAATTTAAGGTATTAGATTTAAGGTATTAAATAAGAACTTCAATAGGTAAATAGAGGTAAAGGATTTGAAAAGGATAACAATAATAGGTAGTTGAAGTTTTTTTAGGTAAAGAAAAGATTAGTATTCAGGAAAAAAGAGGTAACAAAAAAAAGAAAAGCCTATTGGCTTTTCTTATGGGAGGCGAGGGATTCTTAAAAAAGAATTTGCTCGTTTTTTTTATTTTTTAATTATTCCGGTTCATCCGATAGTATTTCGGTCATTTTCTTATGAATTCAGTGGGAAAATCGCACATCTGATTTTAACATTGTTAATCCGGTTTCCGGCATATTGTTTCTCCTTTCACAGAAGATTAATTTCTTGTTTATAAAGAAGCGTATTCTTAATGGTAAAAGATAGTATTTAACACAGTCTTAAATACGTATTCTTGCAGGTAAAGAATATCAGTTCATTTGTTAGATAAATGAATGATTAATTCTTTGATATACAGTGATTAATGTCGTTTGCAATCATCTTTCCGCATCAAAGGTTCCTCATCGGTTCAAAAAACGGTCTCTGCTTATATTTATCAAATTAGCAACTTGAGATGGGAGAATTGAAATTCTCCCATCTCCCTTTATTTCTCTCCCTTTATTCTATTTCTTGTATATCAGTTTGTTACCCCCTCCTTCGCCAAAGAGACTGTCGCCCAATGTAGTGATTTGGTCCCCTGTGGCCACTACGTAGCGAAGATTGTCACACCCCATAAATGCACCGAACTCGATAGCTGTCACACTGGGAGGTAATTCTACAGTACCGCATAATCTGCCGCAGTTACTGAATACGCGCTGTCCGATTACTTTCAGTCCGTGAGGTAACTTTATCCGTAGCAGATATTTTTTTTGGGAGAAGGTGAAGTCGGGTATGGATACGGCATTGGTCTTTGATATATCTACGGCAACCAGATTGGGCATATAGTCTCTTATCAATTTAAAGTCGTTATTGTCCAGCTTCCCTTCTACTGTGAGGAAGTTTATGTCTCTGGGTTGCAATCCTGCTCTTTGGATTTCACTTTCTAATGTGCCCATTGCTCCTACTTGCAGGGTGACCTCCTGTGGCTCTCCTTCAATAAAGGCGAATGATTTCCAATTGTTTTTCAAACGATATTCATCGCTACTACCTAAGGGTACGAAAATGGCAGTAATACTGTCTGCTAATCCTTCCGGCAACAAGTTGGGCGGTGTTTTCTTTTTAATCTGGCAGATGGCAAGATTGTCACAACCTTTGAAAGCGGCGTCTTCTATGTTTTTAGTCTTTTCTGAAAGAATGACTTTCCTCAATGAGAGCTTTCCTTTGGCTTGTCCGTTTTCTACCCGGCAAAAAGCATAAGCAGGGATAAAGTTGGGCATATATACATAGATTTTATCGGGGTATGTTCCGCCCTTACCGGTATACATTTTGATTTCCGCATTAGAGATATCCAGTACTTCTAAGTTTTGAAACTCGTCGCGGAGGTGTTTGAAGTCTTCTGCATTGATTTTTCCTGTTAGGGTGAGGTGAGTAATGCTATTGGCCTCGTCTTCTGTCATTAGAGAAATCAATGTTCCTGCTTTGGGAACAAAATATTGTTTACTAACTGGTTGTGCCGCTACGTTCAGCGCTGTTGTAGCTAATAATATACCTATAAATAAATGTTTTATTTTCATGATTGAAGTTTTATTCAGACAAATATACAGAAAAAAGAGAGATTGAACCGGCCTTTTTGATTTTTATAGTTATTTTTGCTTTCGGATTAACAATTTATAAAATGGAACAAGAAGATATTCAGAAAAAAGAATCTAAAGGGGCTCACGTGCTTGTAAGCTTATCTGTCTATGTGGTGGCATTTTTATTTCTTTCCGTGGTTTTCTCGATGTTGGGGTATATCGTCATCGGACTTCCCGGAACGAGTTCGCTTACTCTTTCCCAGTATGCGATTATTCAGTCGGCCACATTATTGGCGGCGGTTCTTCCAGCATATTTTATTCTTAAGTATTTTGATCATCGGCCGTTATCAGACTTGGGGCTCAGCATCAAAGGGCGTGGAAGAGATATCCTGTATGGATTATTGGCTGCTGTGGTTTTATATGGTGTCGGTTTTGGGCTTTCGTTGTTATTGGGAGAGGTGAAAGTGACGGGAGTACAGTTGAGTGTGGTTGATTTGGCCGGTAGCTTTGGTGTTTTTATTCTGGTTGCTTTAACGGAAGAGATAATGGTACGTGGATATATTTTGGGACGTTTATTACGGACACGGCTTAATAAATTTCTTTCTTTGGGAATTTCTTCTGTCTTGTTCTCTTTGATGCATTTCTTCAATCCGAATGTTGCCTTTTTGCCTTTATTGAATTTGGTGTTGGCGGGATGCCTGTTAGGAGTTACTTTTCTTTATACACGTAATTTATGGTTTCCCATTTCATTGCATCTGTTTTGGAATTGGCTGCAGGGGCCGGTTTTGGGGTATAAAGTAAGCGGTACTATACTATGTTCTTCTTTGTTGCAGTTGCAATTTCCGGATAATAACATTTTGAATGGGGGGGATTTTGGATTCGAAGGTTCTATTATCTGTACGGTATTAATGATTCTGATGACGGGATGCATCATTTGGTATTTTGAAAGAAAAAAACAGATGTCTTTTTAGTTTTTAGACAAAAGAACAGAAGAACATATTTGATTTCATTTTTTTTGTTCTCCTGTTCTTCTGTCTAAAAAAATATAGGACGTTACCTGATGTATGGAGAAATCGTGTTTAGTTTTGTTCTACACCGATCATGGTCAATTGTATCCGTTTTCGGGCATAATCTACACTTAGGATTTTTACCATTACATGCTGGTGAATGGACACCACTTCCGTCGGGTCAGAGATGAAACGTTCGGCAAGCTGTGAGAGATGCACCAATCCGTTCTCTTTAATACCTATGTCTACAAAGGCACCGAAGTTAGTAATGTTGCCTACGATACCGGGAAGTATCATCCCCTCGCGCAGGTCATCGATTGTACGCACGTTTTTATCAAATTCAAAAGCTTTGATTGTCTGACGCGGGTCACGTCCCGGCTTCTCAAGTTCCTGCATGATGTCTTGCAAGGTCGGCATACCTACTGTGGAAGTCACGTATGCCGATATATTAATTTTTGTACGTAATTCTTTATTACCGATCAATTCTGCAACACTGCATTTCAAATCTTTTGCCATCTGCTCTACGATGCAATAGCTTTCGGGATGTACGGCAGTATTGTCCAACGGATTCACGGCTTGTGGAATGCGGAGGAATCCGGCACATTGTTCGAAAGCCTTTGCGCCCATACGCGGGACTTTCATCAACTCCTTGCGTGAACCGAAAGCACCGTTTTCCGCACGATAGTTTACGATATTCTGTGCCAACTGCGGACCGAGCCCCGAAATATACGTCAACAAGTGGCTGCTGGCTGTATTCAGATTTACACCTACCAGGTTTACGCAATTTTCCACTGTCTGGTCGAGTGCTTTCTTAAGTTTACTCTGGTCTACATCGTGCTGGTATTGTCCTACACCGATTGATTTCGGATCGATTTTTACCAATTCGGCAAGTGGGTCCATAAGGCGGCGTCCGATGGATACGGCACCGCGTACGGTTACATCATATTCCGGAAATTCATCACGTGCTATTTTGGAGGCAGAATAGATCGATGCCCCTTGTTCGCTGACAACGAATACCTGTAAAGGACGGTCGAACTGCTGGGTGGTAACGAAATATTCCGTTTCCCGGCTGGCCGTACCATTACCGATGGCAATTGCTTCTATCTGATAAGCTTCCACCATCTTGCGGAGTTTGGCGGCTGCTTCTTTTTTCTTTTCTACCGGTGGATGCGGATAAATGTTTTCGTTGTGTAGCAGATTGCCTTGTGCGTCCAGGCAAACGATCTTGCAACCTGTACGAAAACCGGGGTCTATGGCCAATACCCGTTTTTGTCCCAATGGAGGGGCGAGCAGCAGTTGGCGCAGATTTTCTACAAACACGCGAATGGCTTCTTCATCGGCTTTTTCTTTCGTGATGGCGGCAAATTCTGTTTCAATGGATGGTTTGAGTAAACGCTTATATGCATCCTGTACGGCTTCTGCTACTTGGCGGCCGCATTCGTTGTTGCTGCGAACAAACTGGCGTTCGAGCCTTTCGATACATTCCTCGTCATCCGGACTGATGGATACTTTCAACATCCCTTCGGACTCTGCACGACGAATGGCCAGCAGGCGGTGGGAAGTGCAACGTTTCAGAGGTTCGGAGAACTCAAAATAATCGCGGTATTTAGCTGCCTCTTCTTCTTTGCCCTTCACTACTTTGGCGCTGATTACGGCTTGCCGGCTGAACTGATTGCGTATGGCGTTACGGGCTCGTTCGTCTTCATTCACCTGTTCGGCTATAATATCACGTGCACCCTTCAAGGCATCTTCTATTGTTTTCACGTCTCCTTTCACGAAGGAGCCGACTTTGGCTTCGAGGTTGTTTTCACGTTGCAGCATCAGTGTTACGGCAAGTGGTTCGAGGCCTTTTTGCCGGGCAGCTTCCGCTCTGGTTTTTCGTTTGGGTTTGTACGGCAGGTAAATGTCTTCCAATTCAGTGGTATCCCAAGTATCGTCGATACGTTTTTGCAGCTCGGCGGTTAATTTGCCCTGCTCGCTGATCGTGCTGAGGATGGTTTCTTTACGTTTGGCCGTTTCGCAAAGTTTATCGTATTGGTTTTTAATATTTTCTATCTGTACTTCGTCCAGGCCTCCCGTTACCTCTTTACGGTAACGGCTGATAAAAGGGATGGTAGCGCCGTCTTTTAGTAAATTCAGAGTGTTGTTGATCTGCTTTTCCGATATATTCAGGGCGGCAGAAATCATTTTGTGAAATAATTCCATAATTGCTTTTATAATGATTTGCTGACAAATGTACGTATTAATCTTCTATTGGATACTAATTTTTAGTATATTTGCGGCAACAAAATACATGCAATAAGAATTATGCTGTCATTTACCAGATATGTTTTCTCCTGTCTCTTTACCATCGTCTTTTTTTTGCCGGCGGTGGCTTATGCAGCTCAGGATGCACAGTCTATTCTGATCATTTGCTCTTATAATCCGGCCGCTCATCAAACTTCCGTCACCATCTCCGATTTCATGGATGAATATACCAAATGTGGCGGGAAATACAATATAGAAATTGAGAATATGAACTGCAAGAGTTTCTCTGAATCTCCCAAATGGAAAGGGATGATGCAGCAGATACTTTCCAGATATAAAGGAAATGAACGTCCGGAACTCATTATTTTATTAGGGCAGGAAGCTTGGGCGGCATATTTGTCACAAGAAGACTCGCTGGTGGCAAACATACCTGTCATGTGTAGTCTGACAAGTCGCAATGCGGTTATTCTGCCGGAAGATACTACTGACTTAAAGGAATGGATGCCCGAAACGGTGGATTTCTTTTCGGATCATTTGGGGCATCGAAGGGTAAAGTCCGGTTTTATATATGACTATGACATTGAAGGTAATATTCGTATGATTTTGCATTTTTATCCTGATACACGTCATATCGCTTTCATTTCGGATAACAGTTATGGCGGAGTTGCCATGCAGGCACTTGTCAGGGAGGAAATGAAGAAATTTCCCGGACTCGATCTGATATTATTGGACGGGCGTTCCAATACGATTTATAGCATTATGGATAAGTTTCACCATTTGCCGGAGCATACGGCGGCGATGGTAGGAACCTGGCGGGTGGATATGAATGAGAGTTACTTTATGAGGAATGCCACTTATATGATGATGGAAGCTAATCCTAATGTTCCGGCTTTCGCTCCGGCATCGGTAGGGTTGGGGTATTGGACCATTGGCGGAGTGATTCCTGCTTATCGTCCATTGGGACGTGATATGGCTCGTGAGGCTATCCGTAAATTTGCCAATCCCAATGATACAGCTTGTCATGTGGAAGTGATAGGCAGTAAAAACGTACTTGATTATAAGAAAGTAAAAGAGCTGAAACTGGACGTAAAGTCTTTTCCTGCCGATATGGAAATTATCAACCAGCCGGTTTCGTTCTATCAACAATATACTTATCAGATATGGGCTGTTTTTGCAATCCTGATGATTTTGATAGGCGGACTTGTGGTTTCTCTTTTCTTTTATTTCAGAACCAAGCGTTTGAAGGATGACTTGGAGAGATCGGAAGTCGATTTGCGTGATGCAAAAGACCGTGCAGAAGAGTCTAATCGTCTTAAAAGTGCTTTTTTGGCCAATATGAGTCATGAAATCCGTACACCTCTGAATGCTATCGTAGGTTTCTCTGATGTGTTGACCGACGAAGGTATTTCCAATGAAGAAAGAGAATCTTATTCGGAGATTATAAAATCCAACTCCAGTTTATTGCTGCGGTTGATTAATGACATACTCGATCTCTCTCGTCTGGAAGCTGATAGAGTACAAATGACTTGTGAGGCGTGTGATGTGATTCAAGTGTGCCGGCAAGTGCTGACTTCCGTTGATTTTTCCCGTAAATCGAATAATAAATTTGTATTTGCCAGCGATTATGAGAGTTTTGTATTGACTACGGATGTGCAGCGTTTGCAGCAAGTTATAATTAATTTATTATCCAATGCGGCTAAGTTTACTCAAGACGGGGTTATAACATTGGGCTTTTCGGTGGACGGGGAACAGAAGTTTGCACTCTTTTCCGTAACCGATACCGGTTGTGGAATCCCGAAAGAGAAGCAGAAACTGGTATTCGAGCGTTTTGAAAAATTGAATGAATATGCACAGGGCACAGGATTAGGGCTTTCCATTTGTAAACTTACCGTTGAAAAATGGGGAGGAGAGATATGGGTTGATCCGGATTATACCGGAGGTGCCCGCTTTGTGTTCTCAATGCCCGTGTCGGAGTAGTTTTGTTGCATATTGGAATTTGAATGATATTTTTCGGAAAAAGTTTGCTTTTATTTTTGTCGTATTGTTTGGCTTTGCTCTGTCGTTGACAGCGCAGGAACGTGAAGTAAAACTGAAAATCGTACAGACCAGTGATGTACACGGTAATTATTATCCTTATAATTTTATAACTCAAAAGGACTGGGCCGGCAGCTTGGCGCGTGTTCATGCTTTTGTACGGAAAAAACGGGAAATTTATAAAGATAACCTTATTTTGCTGGACAATGGTGATATTTTGCAGGGGCAGCCCACTGCTTATTATTATAATTATATAGATACGGTTTCGCCTCATCTTTGTGCCGAAATGATGAACTACATGGGCTATGATGCGGGCAATATGGGGAATCATGATGTGGAAACCGGCCGCCGGGTGTTCGACCGTTGGATCAGTGAATGTAACTTTCCGGTATTAGGAGCCAATATTATTGATACGGCTACCGGTGAAACTCATTTAAAGCCTTATAAGGTGATGGAACGCGACGGAGTGAAGATAGTCGTATTGGGCATGATTACGCCTGCCATTCCTGCATGGCTGTCAGAGAATTTATGGAAAGGACTGCGTTTCGATGATATGGAGCAGACTGCAAAAAAGTGGATGAAAATTATCCGTGAAAAGGAAAAACCGGATCTTGTTATCGGATTGTTTCATGCCGGGCAGGATGCTTTTTTAATGTCGGGTAAATATAATGAAAATGCATCGTTGAGCGTTGCGAAGAATGTTCCCGGATTTGATATGGTATTGATGGGGCATGATCATGCGCGCGAATGCAAAAAGATTGCGAATGTGGCAGGAGATTCTGTATTGATTATCGATCCGGCAAGCAATGCGGCGGTGGTGTCTAATGTTGATGTGACGATAAAGCTGAAAGACGGGAAAGTGCAGAGTAAAGAGATAAAAGGGGTTCTTTCTGCTACGAAGAATTATGGTGTCAGCGAAGAATTCATGCAGAAATTCGCTCCTCAGTACAATACAGTGGAACAGTTCGTATCCAAAAAGATAGGGACTTTTACCGAAGACATCTCTACCCGTCCGGCTTTTTTCGGTCCGTCGGCTTTCGTTGATTTCATTCACTCGCTGCAACTCGATATTTCCGGTGCAGACATCTCGCTGGTTGCTCCTTTATCATTTGATGCGGAGATTAAGAAAGGGGATATTCATGTGAGCGATATGTTCAATCTTTATAAATATGAGAATATGCTCTATGTGATGACACTCTCGGGAAAAGAAATCAAGGATATTCTTGAAGACTCTTATTATATGTGGACCAATCAGATGAAATCTCCGCAAGATCATTTGTTGTGGTTTAAGGAAAAACGTCGCGAAGGAGCGGAAGATCGGGCATCGTTTCAAAATTTCAGTTTTAATTTTGATTCGGCAGCAGGAATAATCTATACGGTAGATGTGACCAAACCGAAAGGAGCGAAGATCACGGTTGTCAGCATGGCGGATGGCGCACCGTTCGATTTGAATAAAGTATATAAAGTTGCTTTGAATTCATATCGTGGCAATGGGGGAGGAGAACTTTTGACTAAAGGTGCCGGTATCCCCCAAGAACAATTAAAAGACCGTATTATTTTTTCCACGGACAAAGATCTCCGTTTCTATCTGATGAATTATATTGAGAAGAAAGGGACACTCGATCCCCGTGCATTGAATCAATGGAAATTTATTCCTGAAGACTGGACGGGGCCGGCGGCAAAAAGAGACTATAAATACTTATTTAATGATTAGTGATTTTGTGATAAGTGATTAGTGTCATTCGGCATCATAACGCAGCCTGCCAATCACTTATCACTAACCGTTTGTCACTAATCATTTATCGCTTATCACTTATCACTAAATCATTAATCACTAACTGCGTGGCTGAGAATTTGAATATTATATCCGGTAGCAAGGAAGAACAGTATGCTTCTTTATTACCCCAGATAAAGTCTCTTATTGAGGGAGAGACAGATCTGATCGCTAATTTGGCTAATGTGACTGCGGCTTTGAAAGAAACTTTTCATTTCTTTTGGGTGGGTTTTTATCTGGTGAAAGAGGATGAGTTGGTGCTTGCACCTTTTCAGGGGCCGATAGCTTGCACGCGTATCCGAAAAGGAAAAGGGGTGTGCGGGACGGCTTGGCGGGAAAAGAGGACTTTGGTAATACCGGATGTCGATGCGTTTCCGGGACATATTGCTTGCAGTTCTCTTTCACGATCAGAGATTGTAGTGCCTTTGATGAAAGAAGGTGAAGTGTGGGGAGTTTTGGATATCGATAGTGAGTTATTGGGTATGTTCGATGAGATTGATAAAGAATATCTTGAACAACTTTGCGGCTATTTATGAATCTATTGTTAAAATAGTCATTTTTTATTTAAAATCCTTCCAAATAATACTTATCTTTGCACTTTCAATTTTAAACAAAGAGAGTATAAAACAGGTGAGACGTGTAAAAAGAGTTCTATCATCCCTTCTGTTGCTGACGCTATTTATTGTGTATCAGGTGAGCATTACGATGTTTACCCATGTACACTATGTAAATGGAGTCATGGTAGTACATTCTCACCCCAGTCATGGCAAACATACCCACTCTAAAATTGAAGTTGTAATCATTGCCCGTCTGTCCTCGTTTCATTCATTGGAGGCAGATGCGCCTATCCATATAGAAGCGATACGTCCGTTGCTTTACTGCTTGCAGCAGCAAACGGATATTCCTGTTATGCCGGAGACACACATGCGTGTAGTGTCTCTTCGTGCTCCGCCGGTAGTAAGAATAGGATAAATATTTATTTTTTTCTTACTTATACATTATACATATCTATTTTTTTATATCAGAATGAAGAAATCTATCATCCTGCTTATGCTTTTGTGCCTGAGCATGATTACTTATGCCGTCAATCCTATTAAGGAAGGCAATATGATTTCCGGCCACGTTATTGTGAAAGGAACCGAAGAGAATATCCCTTATGCTACGATACGCATTATCAGTTATAACGGAGGAAGTGTCCCCGATAAATACCGTGCATCGGGGGCGGTGTCTAATGATGAGGGGCAATTTGAATTTCGTCATCTTACCCCGGGTGAATATACTTTGCAAGTACAGGCGATGGGGTATAAGACTCAGCAAAAGAGTGTGACAGTCAGCAAGGATTTTACGGCCGTTCTCCATTTTCAGATGGAAGAGGAAAGTTTTATGACTGATGAAGTTGTTGTATCGGCCAATCGCAATGAAGTGAACCGTCGTGAGGCTCCCGTAGTGGTCAATGTGATGAGCGCCAAACTTTTTGAGGCGGTAAATTCTACTGATCTTGCAAAGTCGTTGAATTTTCAGTCCGGGCTTCGCGTGGAAAACAACTGTCAGAACTGTGGCTTTCCGCAAGTGCGTATCAATGGTCTGGAGGGACCTTATTCTCAGATATTGATAAATAGCCGTCCGATTATCAGTGCCCTTTCCGGGGTGTATGGACTGGAACAGATTCCGGTAAATATGATCGAGCGGGTAGAAGTCGTGCGTGGCGGCGGGTCGGCTTTGTTTGGTGCCAATGCCGTGGGAGGAACGATTAATATTATCACAAAAGATCCTGTCAGCAACTCTTTTCAGGTATCCAGTATGATGTCGAACATGAACGGTAAGTCTTGGGAACAATACATGGGGGGGAATGTCTCGCTGGTAGCCAAGGATAATAGTTACGGTATTGCTCTTTATGAGACATATCGCAACCGTAATCCGTATGATGCTGATGGAGACGGCTTTTCCGAATTGGGAAAACTGAATATGAATACTTTCGGGATGCGTGCTTACTACCGTCCGTCTTACAATAGCCGTATTAATATAGAATACCACACCACCAACGAGTTCCGTCGTGGTGGGAATAAGTTTGACTTGCAACCGCATGAAACGGATATTACCGAACAGACCAAACACGTTATCAATAGCGGTGGTTTGAGTTACGATCATTATTGGAACGAGGCAAAACACAAAATGTCTTTATATGGCTCTATTCAACATACGGATCGTAACAGTTATTACGGTGCGCAACAGAATACCCAGGCCTATGGTAAGACAAAAGATCTGACTTGGGTGTTGGGTGGCATGTATGTAGGTCAGATGGATAATTGTTTCTTTGCTCCTGCAACCTTTACCGGTGGTTTCGAATATCAAGACAACTCGTTACACGATGTTATGACCGGCTATCACCGTGATATGAAACAGAACGTCCGTGTGGCAGGAACTTTCATCCAAAACGAGTGGCGTATGAATCAGTTGGCAATGCTCGTCGGATTGCGTATGGATAAACATAATCTGATTGACAAGCTTATTTTTAGTCCGCGTGTGAACTTGCTTTATAAGCCTACTGATAAATTTCAGGCACGTCTGACTTATTCTACCGGTTTCCGTGCTCCGCAGGCTTATGACGAGGACCTGCATGTTACAGCCGTAGGAGGTGAGGGCATTCAGATAAAACTGGCCGATAACCTTCGTGAAGAACGTTCTAACAGTTATAGTGGCTCTGTGGACTGGACTTTACCAATCGGGCACTGGCAGGCGAATATTCTGCTTGAAGGATTTTATACGGATTTGCGTCATGTATTCATGCTTACTAATATCGGTGAGGATGAAAACGGAGATATAATTAAAGAACGCCGTAACGCACATGGTGCCCGTGTGTACGGTGCAAACCTCGATGCAAAGATTGCCCACGGACGTGAAGCGCAATTCCAGTTAGGATTTACGGCGCAACGTAGCCGCTATACCCGGGATGTAGTGTGGCGTGAGGAAACTGAGGAGGGGCTTCCCAATCTGACTACCCGTCGTATGCCTCGTACTCCGGATTATTACGGATATTTCACTTTTACTTCTGCACCGACGAATCATTTTGATTTTTCTTTGTCGGGTACTTATACCGGGAAAATGATTGTGCCTCATATGGCCGGTTATATTGATGAAGACCGTATGGAGAATACTCCCCAGTTCTTTGATCTTAATCTGAAACTGAATTATACCTTTATATTGCATGACCACATCAAATTACAACTGAATGCAGGGGTACAGAATATCTTTAATAGTTTCCAGAAAGATCTGGATAAGGGTGAATTTCGTGATTCCGGCTATTTTTATGGCCCCACGCAACCGAGGACTTATTTTATCGGCGTTAAGATAACGAATTGATTTATGCCGATAGGATATTTTCTGCATGATTCTCAAAAAAGGTAATGCAGGCCAGTGAAAAGTGCGATGTCATTCTCTTGTGAATGCATCGCACTTTTTTATTTAAGAATCAGAAAATGAACATTGTATAGAGGATAATAAAGAATTTATCTTTAGGATTGTTCAGATTTCCTAATAAATGGAGAAATGGGATAGTATTAATGGAATTTATATATATATTTGCGAAAAAATACGATAAAATGGATAATGAAGTAATCCCACAAGTGAACATCTCTTCTGAGCACGGACTGCGGAAGATAGATTTTATAGACAATGATTTTGCTATATTCAACGATGCTTGGGATATTCCTATGGATGAATATCCAAACCGTATAAATGCGGCCGTAATAGCGGTTTGTCTTGCCGGTGAAGGTACCGTTTGCATAAATTTGCAGGAATACAAACTGACTGCCGGCAATTTATTGATGACCCTTCCTGAGCAGATTATTCAAAGTTTAGGTAGAAGCGATGACTTTTCCGGTGTTTTTATTGCTGTCTCACCACAGTTTATCGACCGGACTTTTACACAAATGAAAGAACTGCTCTCTTTTATGTTTTATATCAAAGAACACCCTTGTATCCCTCTGAACAAAGAGGAGCAGGAGTGTATGATGGAATATCACTCTTTTTTATGGAAAAAAGTAAAGATGAGAGATAATGCATTCCGTAAGGAGATAGCGAAAGGTATTATTGCTGCTATGTTCTATGATATCTATAATTTTTGCCGCAAGCACATGCCTGCGAATGAGATTCGCCCTAAGAGCCGGAAGGAAGAGCTTTTTGAGAAATTTATGCGTGAAGTTTCCGCCAATTATAAAATAGATCGTTCGGTGACGTTTTATGCCAATAAACTGTGTCTTACTCCTAAACATCTTTCGGGTGTGGTGAAAGAGGTGAGTGGCAAGACGGCCGGTGAGTGGATTGATAATTTTGTAATTTTGGAAGCTCGTGCCTTATTGAAGTCCTCTGAAATGAGTGTACAGGAAATAGCCGAATACCTCCATTTTGCCAATCAGTCTTTCTTTGGTAAATACTTCAAGCATTATGTAGGTATGTCTCCTAAAGAATACAGGCGGAGCTAAGCAAGCTTATAATACTCCCGAACGAACCCGGCTCAATGTTTCCGGAGTCATCAGCAGGTACGAAGCAATGTGTGACAGAGGTGCACGCTTGATAATTTCCGGATGATGTTCGAGCAATAAATTATAGCGTTCTCTTGCCGTTTCAAAACGCCAGGAGTCCGCTTTTACTTGTGAAACGATCAATGAATATTCCAGCACCTTTCTGTAGAACAGATTGATCTCCGGGCATGTTTCCAGTAATTTTTGCAATACTGTATAAGGAAAAAGATATATAACCGATTGTTCCAATGCTTCCACCATCAGCCGGGTGGGCTCTTGCTTGAGAAGACTTTCGATGCACATCACTATACAACCTTCATAAGAGAAGTGTTCGGTCACGTCTTTACCATTTTTATAATAAAATTGGCGAACCATACCTTTCCCTACAAATATCAGATCGTGTGCTATTTGTCCCTCGTTCAGGATAATCTCACCTTTATTTACATTTTTGCGTATCAAGACTTCTGCCAGTTGCTGGCGTCCTTCTTTACTCATTTCTGGAAATCTGGAATTAACTACAGCGTCTACTGTTTCTTTTAATATGTCCATAGCGTCTTCTGATATCTTATTATTGGGTTGTGTTTGCAAAAGTACAAAAACGCTTGACGTAAATCAATAAATAGGGATAAAAAGATTTGTTTTTGCTTTAGATCAATTCGTTTTATTTTCAGACCGGTTACATTTGCATCGTTTTCAAAAGGTACACACAAATATAAGATTAGTTATGAAAAAGGTAATTAGATTGTTAGGTAAAATCGGACAAGCTGATCCGATGATTTGGGGATATGTAATGTTACATTGATTGTTCCCCTTTTTGATTAAAAACAGTTAGTTTTAGGTATTAGTTAAATTATTAGTTATGAAAAAGGTAAAAAGTGTATTTGTCTGGTTTATTGAACGGACAAATAACAATGCCGGCAGTGTATGGGGTTTTTAAAGCTATCTCCATACTTGCTTTTAATTAGGACTTGATTGAAATTATCGTTAAAGAGGGGCTGTTTTTAATAATGGCTCCTCTTTTTGTTTAGTGGTTATCGTAAGATTTTATTTGCCATCAAATTTAATAGAGTAAACCGGAATTCAATAGAATACGAGTGATATATTGGAAAATAGATATAATAAAAAAGCCCCTTAGTTAACTAAAGGGCTGATTTTCATTTTGTAGTGGGTACGAGAATCGAACTCGTATTACATGCGTGAGAGGCATGTGTCCTAACCGTTAGACGAACCCACCGATTTGAGATTTAAAAAGAGCCAAGTTTTATAACTTAGCTCTTTTTTGTTCTTTTGAGAATTTTGCGGAAGCTGGGGGATTCGAACCCCCGGTACGGTTACCCGTACGTCAGTTTAGCAAACTGGTGGTTTCAGCCACTCACCCAAACTTCCTTGAACCCGCATTCTCTCTCAAATGCGGTGCAAATATAGGGGGAAGTTTTGGACTATGCAAAACTTTTTGAAAGATTTTTTTCTACTATTTTTTCTGATTATCGTTAATTGTCTATGTTTCAAATGTTAAACAGTGAATTTTTTTTAGTTGTTTTTTATGATGGGTGGGAGGAGCTTATTGATAATATGAGAAGAAAGACTGTTTAAAGAAAAAATAATTTATAGGTTGGAGTTGTAAACTATCTATTTTCTTCTTTTAGTAATGGTGTTTATAAGCGATGGGTACTCTGCTCTGTCTTTATAATTGCTATACTCATCTAAAAAATAAGTATTTTACAGGCATAAAAAAAGGCTATCTATCCCAGACAGCCAATCTTTTGTTAACCTTAAATCTAATACTATGAAAAACACATTGCAAATATACATACTTTCTATAGAATAGCAAATAATCGGACTGTAAATCACTGTATTATAATATAAATTAAGATTTTATACGGTCTTCTTAACCCTTTGTGGCAGAAAAGGGAGAATTCCCGCTTAAGATTAGGTTATTCCCCCGCTAAAAGTAGGATTTTTCTTTTTTCAGAGATCAAACCTTTACCTACTTTTGTTTTATACGAAACACTTTAAAAAGAAAGATTATGAAAACAAAAGCTTTGAAATATTTTAAATCGGTACTATTGGTTTTGGCTATGGTAAGTCTGGCTGCTTGTGAAGTGGCAATCGATGGCTTTTATGACGATGATAACATAGGTGGCGGTTATTACAACAAGTCGCGTGAGTTGTGCAGTCGTACTTGGGTAAGATCTTATTATAATATAGATGGTTACTACTGCCGTCAGGAGATCGATTTTTATCTGGACAGGACCGGGATCGATTATATTCGTGTACAATATCCCAATGGTGGAATATCTGAAAATGAATACCGTTTCAGATGGAATTGGGAAGACTCGTCACAATCATCTCTTCGCATGATGTATGCTCCGAATGATATTTCCTATCTGGATGAAGTAAGAATCTGGGGGAATCAATTAACCGGCTATTGGGATGGTTGGGATAATTATGTGGTATTCAGGGGGAGATGACCGTTGTTTATTTGACGTAAATCAATTTACAGTTCCATTGATTTTGAATACCTTTGCACCCCGAAAATAAAGGGTAAAGGTGACACACAGAATACAACAGGAGAGCGTAAAGAGAAGGCTGGTCAAGCTGGCTGCTCCTATCTTTGTAGAGACATTGCTGATAATGATGCTTGGTGCGGTGGATACCATCATGTTGAGCCGTCATTCCGATAGCAGCGTTGCTGCGGTTGGAGTTGTCAATCAGATTATCATGTTGACATTCCTGGTGTTTGAGGTAATCAATTTGGGGACGTCCGTTTTATGTTCCCAGTATTTGGGTGCCAAACTCCAGAAAAAGGTAGTGCAGGTAGTAGGTGTCTCATTGTTGGTGAATCTGGTTGTAGGGGGAGTTATCAGCCTTTTCCTCTGTTTAATGAATACTACTATACTCGGATGGATGGGGCTTGGCCCGGAATTGATGGCCGATGGAGCCGATTATATGCGTATTGTTGGTGCTTTTGCTTTCTTTCAGGCGATATCTCTCACTTTGTCTGCATCCCTCCGCAGTGCGAACAAGGCCATTTATCCGATGCTTGTGACGGTGGTTGTCAATATTCTCAATATCATAGGAAATTATTCATTGATTTTCGGTAAGTTCGGTTTTCCCGAACTTGGAGTAGAAGGGGCTGCTATCTCGACGGCATTCAGTCGGGGAGTATCGATGGTGATTTTATTTATAATCCTTTTCCGCAAACATATCCATCGCTTTCCGTTGGCCTATTTCCGGCCTTTCCCCTGGATAGAGCTGAGAAATCTGATGAAAGTCGGGTTACCCTCGGCCGGCGAACAGCTTTCTTATAGCTCTTCGCAAGTGGTAATCACTTTTTTTATTAATATGTTGGGAGTTGAAGCGTTGGCCACCCGTACCTATTGCGTCAATATTATAATGTTTGTCTATCTGTTTAGTATTTCGATGGCTCAGGGAGGGGCTATCTGCATCGGCCATTTGATAGGGGAGAAGAAGCCCCGTGCCGCTTTTCTGTTAGGAAAGTATGTCATGAAAAAATCGGTGATGATTACTTTTATTCTCTCTTGTATCCTTGCCGTTTTCGGACATACCATTCTGAGTTGGCTGACTGTTAATCCCGATATTATCCGTATGGGAGTTATTGTGCTTATCATAGATACCGTTCTCGAGATAGGGCGCCCCATCAACATTTTTGCCACTAATGCGCTACGGGCGGCAGGCGATGTGAATTACCCTTTCTATGTGGGGTTGATCGTAATGTGGAGCGTGGCAGTAGGCGGAGGTTATCTGTTTGGTGTTCACTGGGCTTGGGGATTGTGTGGAATGTGGGTTGCTTTTTTACTGGACGAAAACATCCGGGGAATTATTTTTGTCCGTCGTTGGTATAGCATGAAATGGGTACATAAAAGTTTTGTACAGGCATAAAATGTTCCTATCTTTGCAGCGAAATAGCGCGTCCGTCTGCCAATCGGTACGCGTCGAATAATTATTATTTATGGAATGGTTATATAGTCTATTCATCGAGCATTCTGCTTTGCAGGCCGTAGTCGTACTTTCACTAATATCCGCCATCGGGTTGGGGTTGGGCAAAATACATATCTGCGGTATATCCCTTGGAGTGACTTTCGTGTTTTTTGCCGGCATTCTTGCCGGTCATTTCGGTCTTTCGGTAGATGCACAGATGCTGAACTATGCAGAAAGTTTCGGCCTTATCATCTTTGTTTATGCTTTGGGGTTGCAGGTCGGTCCGGGTTTCTTCAGTTCTTTTCGTAAAGGTGGAGTAACGTTGAATATGCTGGCGCTTGCAGTAGTGCTGCTGGGCACATTGCTTACGGTGATATGTAGCTATACGACCGGCGTTTCTCTGCCGAATATGGTGGGCATTCTTTGCGGTGCCACTACCAACACCCCTGCCTTGGGTGCGGCGCAACAAACCTTGAAGCAGATGGGCATGGAAAGCAGTACTCCCGCTTTGGGGTGTGCAGTGGCTTATCCGTTAGGGGTGATCGGGGTGATTCTTGCCGTATTGCTTATTCGCAAAGCGCTGGTGCGTAAGCAAGATCTGGAAGTCAAGGAGAAAGACGATAACAATAAAACATATATTGCTGCTTTTCAAGTGCACAATCCGGCCATTTTTAATAAGAGCATTAAAGATATTGCTCACATGAGCTATCCCAAGTTTGTGATTTCCCGTTTGTGGCGGGATGGCAATGTAAGTATTCCCACCTCTGAAAAGATTTTAAAAGAGGGAGACCGCTTGCTGGTCGTTACTTCCGAGAAAGATGCACTGGCACTGACCGTCCTCTTCGGCGAACAGGAAAATACGGATTGGAATAAGGAAGACATCGATTGGAATGCCATCGACAGTCAGCTCATCTCACAACGTATCGTAGTGACTCGCCCCGAACTGAATGGTAAAAAATTAGGTGCGCTCCGTTTGCGCAACCATTACGGCATTAATATCAGCCGCGTCTATCGGTCGGGCGTGCAATTGCTTGCTACTCCGGAACTGACGTTGCAATTAGGCGACCGGCTGACCGTGGTAGGAGAGGCGGCCGCTATTCAAAATGTAGAAAAGGTTTTGGGTAATGCAGTGAAGAGTTTGAAAGAACCGAATCTGGTCGCTGTATTTATCGGTATCATTTTAGGATTGGCCCTTGGAGCCATTCCGATCTCCATTCCGGGCGTCAGTGCTCCGGTGAAGTTAGGTTTGGCGGGTGGTCCTATCATTGTAGGTATCCTTATCGGTACATTCGGGCCGCGTATGCATATGATTACCTATACCACTCGCAGTGCCAATCTGATGCTTCGTGCATTAGGATTATCCATGTATCTGGCTTGTCTTGGACTGGACGCAGGAGCGCATTTCTTCGATACTGTATTTCGTCCCGAAGGGCTGTTATGGATTGGTCTTGGTGCCGGATTGACTATTATTCCTACGGTAATCGTGGGAGCCGTTGCCTTTAAGATAATGAAAATAGATTTCGGCTCGGTTTCCGGTATGCTATGTGGAAGCATGGCCAATCCGATGGCTTTGAATTATGTGAATGATACCATTCCGGGAGATAATCCCTCGGTTGCTTATGCCACAGTGTATCCGTTGTGCATGTTTTTGCGTGTAATAATCGCCCAGATATTGCTCATGTTCCTGTTGGGCTGAAACCGTGTTGATAATTGCCGCACTGTAATGGCGAAAGAATAAAAAAACGGAAAAACAAGAACCATATAGAAGTAATTTCAATTGTAAATAGTAAATCGTTCAATCGTAAATATAATGACTGCCCAAAGTAATATAACCCCTGAAAGCATTATTAGTGACTTGCGTTACCTGCAATTGCTGTCGCGTAGTTTTCCCACCATTGCTGATGCCAGCACGGAAATCATTAACCTTGAAGCAATTTTGAATCTTCCCAAAGGCACCGAGCATTTTCTGACAGACATTCACGGTGAATATGAAGCGTTTCAGCATGTATTGAAGAATGCTTCCGGCGCGGTGAAGCGAAAAGTCAACGAAATTTTCGGCAATACGCTCCGTGAGTCGGAGAAGAAAGAGATCAGTACGCTGATTTATTATCCCGAAGAGAAACTGCAACTGGTCAAGGCGCGGGAGAAAGACCTTGACGATTGGTATCTGATCACCCTTAACCAATTGGTGAAGGTATGCCAGAACGTATCTTCCAAGTACACCCGTTCCAAAGTGCGTAAGTCCTTGCCTAAAGAGTTCTCATATATCATCCAGGAACTGTTGCACGAATCGAGCATCGAACCCAACAAGCATGCCTATATCAATGTAATTATCAGTACGATCATTACCACCAAGCGGGCAGATGCCTTTATTATTGCCATGTGCAATTTGATTCAGCGCCTCACGATCGACTCACTGCACATTGTGGGAGATATCTATGACCGTGGTCCCGGTGCACATATCATTATGGATACCTTGTGCGATTATCACAATTTCGATATTCAATGGGGGAATCACGACATCCTCTGGATGGGTGCTGCATCCGGCAATACGAGTTGTATGGCAAATGTCATCCGTATGTCCATGCGTTATGGAAACTTAGGTACGCTCGAAGACGGATACGGCATCAATCTTCTTCCCTTGGCTACATTTGCCATGGATACTTATGCCGATGATCCTTGTACTATTTTCGCTCCTAAAATGAACTTTGCGGATTCTGCTTATAACGAAAAGACTTTGCGGCTCATCACGCAGATGCACAAGGCGATTACGATTATTCAGTTTAAACTGGAAGCGGATATCATCAATCGCCGTCCGGAATTTGGCATGGAGAACCGGAAGCTGTTGGAGAAGATCGATTTTGAGCGTGGCGTTTTTGTCTATGAAGGTAAGGAGTACGAGATGCGTGATACGAACTTCCCGACAGTAGATCCGAAAGATCCGTATCGCCTGACGGATGAAGAAAAAGAACTGGTAGATAAGTTGCACTATTCGTTCATGAATAGTGAAAAGCTGAAAAAGCACATGCGTTGTCTGTTTACCTATGGCGGCATGTATCTGGTATGTAATTCTAACCTTTTGTATCATGCTTCCGTGCCTTTGAACGAGGATGGCAGTTTCAAGCGTGTCAATATCCGAGGAAAGGAATATTGGGGTAAGAAACTGATGGACAAGATCGACCAGCTGATCCGTACTGCTTATTTTGACGAAGACGGCGATGAAGAAAAACTTTTCGCCATGGATTATATCTGGTATATGTGGTGTGGGCCGGATGCCCCGTCGTTCGATAAAGACAAGATGGCAACCTTTGAGCGTTATTTCATTGCGGACAAGGCACTGCATAAAGAGAAGAAGGGATATTATTATACGCTGCGTGATAATGAAAAAATATGCGACCGGATTTTAGAAGAATTTGGAGTTACCGGTGTGCATACTCATATTATCAACGGGCATGTACCCGTAAAAACGATCAAAGGCGAACAGCCGATGAAAGCGGGAGGCAAGCTGCTTGTGATCGATGGCGGGTTCTCGAAAGCCTATCAACCGGAAACCGGTATTGCCGGATATACATTGGTTTATCACTCCCACGGCCTGCAATTAGTGCAGCATGAACCGTTTCAGTCTACACAGAAAGCCATAGAAGAGGGGCAGGATATCAAATCGACCACTTTTGTAATCGAGTTTAATTCTCAACGTATGATGGTGAAAGATACGGATAAGGGAAAAGAATTGGTAACGCAAATCCAGGATTTGAAAAAATTGCTGGTGGCGTATAGGACGGGGTTGATAAAGGAAAAGCAGTAAAAAGGGAAAGCCTCTCCCCAGCCCTCTCCGTGGGAGAGGGAGGAAGAAATGCTACTATTTATTTGTTAATTGATTACTGAAGCTGACTCAGCTCCCTCTCCTACGGAGAGGGTTGGGGAGAGGCTTCGTTCCTATTGAATAATTATTAATCATGAATCGTTATTTATCTTTCTTTTTATTAAGTTGTTTCGGTTTGTCGGCCGGATGCGTGTGTGCGCAGAAGCCGGTAAAGCGAATCGGAGATTTTATAGAATCCACTTCTTATAATGATCATAAACGGGGAGCATCCCGCAGTTTGCAATATTATCCGGAGGGGGATGATTTTGTTTGTGTCAATGGTAAGAATCGTTATACACGTGCTTTATATGGCAGTTGGTCTCCTTTCCGGTTGGAAACGAGTGACCGGCCTGTATTTGCCACTTATGATAAACGGAACAGTAAGAATATCCGTTTCAGGATTTCCATGCCCGGTGGTTACTCGGCCATGCTCGATTCTGTAGGTTATTGTGAAGCCCGCTATACGCCCGGGCGCCGGAGTTATCATCTCACTGACCCGGCTTGGGGAAAAGGAGAACTTCGTATCTCTGCTTTGGCATTGCCGGATGTTGATGGGGCTATCTGGAAGCTGGAACCGGTCGGTTTCTCTTCTCAGTCGGTGCTTACGGCCGTTATGTCGGAGATCAAGGCACACCGTCTGAATCGTAATGGCGATATGGGTGCCGATCCGGCCGATAGTTTCGAAGCACCGGAGAATCCGCAGCAAGTGGAGACTTGTGATATGCGTCTGAAAAATGGGGTTGCTTATCTGCTGTTCCGGGATTTCTCTATTAAAATGCTTGGCAAGAAAGAGGGAAGCCGCTTGTATGAAAAGGCGGAAAAGGTTCGTGCGGAATTGGCTTCCCGTATCCGGATAGAAACGCCGGATGCTTATTTGAATACGCTGGGAGGGGCTCTTGCCCTTGCTGCCGATGGAATTTGGGATGGGCAAGTCTGGTTGCATGGTGCGGTAGGTTGGCGTATGCCGCTAAGTGGTTGGCGCGCTGCTTATACAGGGGATGCTTTAGGCTGGCACGATCGGGCCCGTACGCATTTTGATGCCTATGCGGCCAGCCAAGTCACAGAGGTTCCCAACACGATACCTCATCCGGCACAGGATTCCGTCCTTAATCTGGCCCGTTCGGAAAAGCGGTGGGGGACTCCCCAATACAGCAATGGGTATATTTGCCGTAATCCCCGCAACAATACCCAGATGCATCATTACGACATGAATCTTTGCTATATAGACGAACTGCTTTGGCATTTCAACTGGACGGGAGATTTGGAGTATGCCCGCCAGATGTGGCCGGTGCTCGTCCGCCATCTGGCATGGGAGAAGTTGAATTACGATCCCGATAATGACGGGCTTTATGATGCTTATGCATGTATCTGGGCCAGTGATGCTCTTTATTACAACAGTGGTGCCGTCACTCATTCTTCTGCCTATAATTACCGTGCCAATAAGATGGCGGCTGTTATTGCCGAAAAAATCGGTGAAGACCCTACGCCTTACCGGGAAGAAGCCGGGAAGATATTACGGGCTCTTAATGCACGTTTATGGTTGTCTGATAGAGGACATTGGGCCGAATATCAGGATTATATGGGGCATCGCCGTTTGCATGAGTCTGCCGGAGTGTGGACCATCTATCATGCCCTCGATAGTGAAGTGGCCGACCCTTTTCAAGCCTATCAGGCCACCCGTTATGTCGATACGGAAATTCCTCATATCCCTGTTCGTGCCAACGGCTTGGAAGAAAAAGGGTATGCCACCATTGCTACGACCAACTGGTTGCCTTACTCATGGAGCGTCAATAACGTAGCTTTTGCAGAGGTGATGCATACGGCACTGGCCTATTTTCAGGCAGGGCGTCCGGAAGCCGGATATAAGCTGATGAAGAGTTCTGTCCTCGACGGTATGTACATCGGTGATAGTCCGGGCAATTTCGGGCAGATTAGTTTTTATGATGCCGCCCGTGGGGAGTGTTATCGTGATTTCGGTGATCCGGTAGGGGTTGCTTCCCGGCTTCTTATTCAGGGATTATTCGGGATTCTGCCCGATGCTCTGAATGACAAGTTGGTGATTCGTCCCGGGTTTCCGGCAGAATGGGATAAAGCGTCTCTTGCCACTCCCGATTTATCTTACCGTTTCCGTCGTGAGGGAATGCGGGATATTTATACGGTCAAACAGCATTTTGCCAATCCGATGGAGCTGAGTTTACAGATAAATGCTTTTAAAGAGAGAATCGAGTCGGTGAAGGTAAACGGCATTTCTGCCAAATGGGCATTTGTAGAATCCGCTTCGGGCTGTCCGGTGATGGCTGTCACGGCACCTGCTGCCGGGGAGACGGTTGTTGAAATTATCTGGAGCGGTGCTTCCCTTCGGAGGTTTTCTCAGGAGCCGTTGGAAGTACATCCCGGACAAGACTTTTCCTTGACGGCTTTGGAAGGCACTGTTTATGATAAATTTTATGATCCTCAAGGGATACTTGTTGATCCTACTGTAGATAAAAAACGGTTAGCGGCTCGGATTTCCAGTCAAACGGGGCATCATACTTTTTTTGTATTGGTAGAACAAGAGGAAATGAAATGGTGGCAACCGGTGAATGTAAATATAAAGCAGGAGATGATGCCGGCCGTTCTCCCGTTCACTCATGTAAAGGCGGATTTGTGCGAACCAATCGATATCACTTCGGCATTCAATGCTTCGGTTACCGATATTTATCGTAATGAGTATCTTTCTCCCCGTTCTCCTTACACTACTTTGCAACTTCCGAAACAGGGAATTGGAGAGTGGTGTCATCCCACGTTGACGGCGGATATCGATGATTCCGGCATGAGAGCATTGGTACGTGACGGGCTGCTGTCTACTAATTTAGGAGTATCGTTCCGTACACCGGAAAAAGGAAATAACATCGCTTTCACCTCCTTGTGGGATAATTATCCGGATAGTCTGTCGATACCTCTTACGGGCAGAGCTTCCCGTGCCTATCTGTTGATGGCCGGTAGTACGAACCATATGCAATGTCATATTGTCAATGGGGTTGTTCGTGTGCATTATGCAGATGGAACCGCAGAGACTTTAGAACTTGTCAATCCGGAAAACTGGTGTCCGATCGAACAGGACTTTTATGTCGATGGTATGGCTTTCCGGCTCCAATCTCCTCGTCCGTATCGTCTACATCTTAAATCAGGATTGGTCAGTAATAATCTTGAAAAAGATTTGAATATAACTGGAGTATACGGACGCCCGATCGATGGGGGTGCGGGGATACTGCTCGATATGCCATTGAATCCGGATAAGGATTTGAAGTGTATAACCTTGGAGACCGTATCCAATGATGTCGTTATCGGCTTAATGGGAATTACCTTACAAAAATAAAAGAATGGATGAACCGCATTGTATTAAACGAAACATCCTATTTCGGTGCTGGCTGCCGTAGCGTGATCGCTGTGGAAGCCGCCCGTTGTGGATTCAAGAAAGCTTTCTTTGTGACCGACAAAGATCTGATCAGGTTTGGCGTAGCTGCCGAAGTAATGAAAGTATTCGAAGCTAATAATATCCCCTATGAGCTTTACAGTGATGTGAAAGCCAATCCGACCATTGCCAATGTGCAGAACGGAGTAGCTGCCTACAAGGCGTCGGGTGCCGATTTTATTGTAGCGTTAGGTGGAGGCTCTTCCATCCAATGCTTTGCTGTTACCGTATGTCATGGAGTATAACGCGGAATCTCCGGCTGCTTCGAAATACATCCGGATTGCCGGGGCGATGGGAGTAAATACGGATGGCATGACGGAGGCAGAAGGGGTGCAGGCAGCTATCGATGCAGTGAGAACCCTTTCGGTAAGCATCGATATTCCTCAGAAACTGCATGAAATCAATGTCAAAGAAGAAGATATTCCGGCATTGGCCGTAGCTGCTTTTAATGATGTATGTACCGGAGGTAATCCGCGTCCCACCTCTATAGAAGATATTGAAGCTATTTATCGGAAGGCTTTTTAAAGTTCCGGGTACCGGTATTCCGCTTAAAAAGAGTGTAACCAACATTTCTATTAAATTTAAAATCACCCATACCACAGTTTTAACTGCGCTGTAAAAGTTGGATATAAAACTTTAGGAGTGCAGTTCTATTTGACTGTGGCATGGGTGATTCTATTGAAAGGGGCATTTTCTTGGTTCCTGTTTTTGTGAAGTTTCACGGTTTTAGTTGCCGTCCGGTTTTTCTATTTCTGTAAACGGACTGTCATTCCAATGAAAGTTTTCCACAGCGTCCGGATGTGCCGGATCGTAAGGCTGGTAATCTTCCCTCAGGTATTGAATAAGGTCAATTTCTGCTTTCTTCATCCCTTCGATCACACATTTGGCAATCTGATATGCACCATAGGGGTTGAAATGGGTATTGTCTTCCAAAGCTTTATCTTGTCCCGGATAAGTACCTGCCGGATAGTGTACGAAAGCTTTCTTTGAGGCTTCTACTCCCATGGCTTCGTATAGGGTGCGGGTCATTTCGTTCAAGTCTATTAAAGGAACGTTCTCTTTGGCGGCCAGCCAACGCATGGCATCCGGATAATCCTCGTGTGTGTCTTGTATTTTACCGTCTGCTCCGAAACTGCGACGTTGGGTCGGGGTGACCAATACGGGATGTGCCCCGTGTGCACGGGTTTCGTCTATAAAGGTTTTCAGGCTGGTCATATAAGAATAGAATGCTCCTTTCCCGGGTCCTTTCTGCTTTTGGTCATTATGGCCGAACTCCATGAACACATAGTCTCCGGGCTTCATTTTGGTTAGTGCCTTTTTCAAGCGTTTGGCTGCAATGAATGTATTGGCGCTTTCTCCGGATTCGGCATAATTGGCAAAGCAGATATTTTCATTGAAAAAACGTGGAATCATTTGTCCCCAACTTCCCCAAGGTTCATTATCCTGGTCTACTACTGTAGAATTTCCGCATAAAAAGACAGTGGGGACATTGTCCGTTCTCTCTATCGTTAATTCCGATACGCAAGGTGATTTTCCATTAAATTCTAATGTCAGCTTATCGTCCCAGTTCAGTTTGCGTTTTTCACGAGGTTTGATGCGTACTTGCTCGGTGTCCGAAATACGGGTGTTTCGCTTATTGATGGTAAATATGCAAGGTATCATTTCTCCTTTCTCGCTTTTAATGTTCTCAAAGAACAAACGACGCGATTCGCCTCTTATGGTAGTTTCTCCTCTCTTCTTACCGGATCCTAACAGTACTGTTATTCTATAATTTCCATCGGGAATTTGTACGGAAAAGAAAAAAGGAGCTGTATCTGAGGAGGTCGATACTGGCTGCAAGTCATAGCCGTATCCTTTACTTTCCGAAAAGAGATCGGTAGGGGTAACTTTAATGTAACCTTCTTTTGTGCTTTTTTCTTGCCTGAAATCGAATTTATAGTTTTGTGCCGTACTTGTTAAGACAGTGAATAATCCAACTGTCAAAATAGAAATGTTTTTATGTATTCTCATGATAATATAATATTGAAAAAGACTTTCTGTAATGAAAGTGCTAATTTACAATATTTTATTGTTAAAAGGAATACTGAATTGCTGTGAAAAATAAGTTTCGAATATTGTACTATTCTATATGATGGAAAAAGTATTTAATGTGCTTTTTCAATGCAGGGATTTTCAAACTGAGCTGATGTTTTTTTACGTTGACCCCTGATGTTGCGTTGATCCGGGGTCAACGTAAAA
>NZ_HF991071.1:52554-56411 GCF_000432295.1 Bacteroides sp. CAG:189 | reverse complement strand
GGTGAATATAAAAGCAGCAGAAAAAAATAGTGTTGCCTTATGCTTGCTTTATACGCCATAGTAGATTGATCATCCAAACCGAAATGACAAATGGGGCGGTTAGAGTAGTTATTCCTATTTGTATGCCCCCTATTTGTAGCAGAATAGAGAGTATGACGGATAGTATTACTTTGACATTTCCTTTATGTGTATAATCTCCCAAAGCAATGGCACAAAGAACTCCATTATATCCGAATAATCCTATATTCCATGCCGTAAGGTCTATGTTTGGAAACAAGCCTATGAGTAAGGGAAGAGCAGCAGCGATGACAGTATAAAAAGCGTTTATACGGGAGTTTATGAGGATAGCCAACAGAAAGAAAAGTCCGGAGAGGATATTTCCCTGAAACATCACTTGACCGATATTTAAACTGAATGATTGGAAAAAATGACTTGCATTATCCGGATTTTCAGAGAGAGAGGGTAGTAGTATAGCGGGATATAGATAATGGCATGTTATGAGTAAAAGCCATACGACAAGAATGAACGGGGCCGTGAATCCCGGTAATAAACTTTGCCGGCGAAAACAATGTGCAACCCATGAGGATATGGCTGCCCCTATTACTAATAATGCAACAGATATGATATTAATTTCCATAAACACTCCTATGGCAATGCCGACTAAAGTGCCATTAAAACCATAAAGACCGGCACGGATATCTTCTTTATCGTAATTTAAAAGAGAGGCGGCTATTGTGCCTACAACGGTTCCTGCAACGGCTAATATGGCAAGTTGCCATGAATTGCAGATGATTCCGATTAACATGATTATTCCGGAAAGCGCGTTATTTTGAAACATTACTTGTCCGATCCCTCTTCCGATGATTGAAATATTTTCACGCATACCTGTTTTTTGCGGCAAAAATAATAATAGTCTGTATAAATACAAAAACGTTTGGGAATAAATACTCATTGTTTTTTATTTATACAAAATCATGGATGGTGTCTTTTAACATTGTTAATTGATTTTTCCGCATTTCATTATCAGTCTTACAAAAGATATATTTCTTGTGTATAAAGAATGTATTTCTTGGTATATAAAAATATGATTTTAATAGTGTGTTAATTACTATTCTTTGTCTGCTGAAAATTCTTATCTTTTATGTCTGATATTAGTAGTTTATATCATTGATATATAATTGTTTGAGTGGGACTGTGCTGCTGCTTTAGATTTGAGTAGAACCTATTGAGCTTTGAATACGAAATGTTTATACTTGCCAATTTGATAACTTCCTGCCGGCAATCTGTCGAAGTCTGTGTCTTTATAAAAACGAAAAATGCAGATTTCCAAGAGGTTTATTAACTCATGGAAATCTGCGTTTCAATATTTATCAATTCAATGACTTTGCGTTATCAGTCAAAGAAACTTTTGAACTTCTTGAAAATCTTTTCTTTTATAGAAGTGTTCGGTTTGAAGTTATCAGAAGCATCTAATTTCTCAAGTATATTCTTTTCGTCTTTTGTCAATGCTTCCGGCACATAAACACTTACGTTTACCAGCAGGTCTCCTGTACCGTATCCGTTGACACTCGGTAATCCTTTGCCACGCAGACGAAGAACTTTACCCGGTTGTGTTCCTGCATCGATCTTTACTTTTACTTTGCCATCGATGGTAGGTATCTCGACAGCACCACCCAAGGCGGCAGCCGGGAAACTGAGAAGCAAGTTGTATACCAGATCATTTTCATCGCGGATAAGGCTTTCATGCGGTTCTTCCTCAACCAGGATCAGCAGATCTCCCGGTACACCATTATGCTTACCGGCATTTCCTTTTCCGCTCATAGACAGTTGCATTCCTTCGGCTACTCCGGCAGGAATTTTCACTGTAACTACTTCTTCTCCATATACAATGCCATCTCCGCCGCACTCTTTACACTTGTTTTTAATGATTTTACCTTCACCATTACAAGTAGGACAGGTGGTGCGCGTTTGCATCGTACCTAAAATCGTTTGTTGGTTGCGAATTACCGAACCGCTTCCTTTACAGGTCGGACAGGTTTCCGAACCACCGTTACCCTCTGCACCTGTTCCGTGACAGTGCGTACAAGGTACATATTTTTTTAATTTGAATTTCTTTTCTACTCCTGTGGAGATCTCTTTCAATGTCAGTTTTACTTTTACACGGAGATCAGAGCCACGGTAGCGTCTTTGCTGTTGGCTACCGCCACCGCCGAATCCACTGAAACCTCCAAAGCCACCGCCACCACGGCCGCCAAAAATATCACCGAACATAGAGAAGATGTCATCCATAGACATTCCTCCGCTGAAACCTCCGAACGGACCTCCGTTTCCGGCTGCACCGCCCATACCTGCATGGCCGAACTGGTCGTAACGGGCACGCTTATCCGGATTGCTCAGCACGTCGTATGCTTCGGCAGCTTCTTTAAATTTCTCTTCTGCTGTCTTATCACCCGGGTTTTTATCCGGATGAAATTGGATTGCCTTTTTACGATACGCTTTTTTTATTTCTTCTGCTGTTGCGGTTTTCGTCACCTCCAGCACTTCATAGTAGTCTCTCTTTTCCATATATTTATTTTATTCTCCAACTACCACTTTAGCGTGGCGCAGTACTTTATCGTTCAGTGTATATCCGGTCTGTACACAATCCAGAATCTTTCCCTTTTGTTTTTCAGACGGTGCGGGAACTACTGCGATGGCTTCGTGGTAATCGGTATCCAGTGGTTTGTCTTTGGTTTCGATTACTTTTACGCCATTTTGTCCCAACACGGAAATAAATTTGTTATAGATCAGTTCTACGCCTTCTTTCACGGCTGCCACATCGGTTGCTTTTTCCATTGTCTGAAGAGCGCGTTCCAAATCGTCTACGACAGGAAGTATGCTACTAAGGCTTTTTTCACCTCCATTCAAAATCAGTTCGGCCTTTTCCTTTACCGTACGTTTCCGGTAATTGTCAAATTCTGCCGACAGGCGAAGATATTTATCCTTCTGGTCTTCAATTGTTTCATTCGCTTTTTCCAATTCCTTTTCCAACTCTTCCTCTTTGGTAAGGGGAGCTTCCTGATCAGTTGTTTCTTCTTGCAGTTGTTCTTCTGCAATGTTTTCGGTTTCCTGGCTGTTCAGTTCTTTTTCTGCTTCTTTTTCTTTTGGATTCATATCTTTATTTTTTTTGTTCTTATTAAATGGATTCAATTTCATGTCGATAGACGTTACAATATAGTGGCACATCAGCAAAAACTTTGCCAATTTACTTTGTATGCCAAAAAACGCAGCAAAGGTAATACTTTTCTGTCAGATTGACACAACCGGTATAGTATGTTATTCATTAAAAATGCCTATCTTTGCGGCCGGAAATAATAATGTGTCAATGTGTCCATGTGCCAATATGCCAATTGGCTGCGTTATGGCAATACACTGCATGGTAATTGGCACATTGGCATATTAGCACATTAATTAATTATTTAAGATGATTACAGTTTCAAACGTATCGGTACAGTTTGGTAAAAGGGTATTGTTTAATGATGTAAACCTGAAGTTTACAAGTGGGAATTGTTATGGTATAATTGGTGCCAACGGTGCAGGAAAATCTACTTTTCTGCGTACTATTTATGGCGATCTGGATCCGACTACCGGAACGATTGCATTAGGCCCGGGCGAACGCCTTTCGGTATTGAGCCAGGACCACTTCAAATGGGATGCTTTTACGGTGATGGATACAGTGATGATGGGGCATACCGTATTGTGGGATATTATGAAACAGCGCGAAATATTGTATGCCAAAGAAGACTTTACCGATGAGGACGGTTTGAAAGTGTCCGAATTGGAGGAGAAATTTGCGGAACTTGACGGTTGGAATGCCG
>NZ_HF991071.1:0-52527 GCF_000432295.1 Bacteroides sp. CAG:189 | reverse complement strand
GTTGGAATGCCGAAAGTGATGCCGCCATGTTGCTCAGTGGCCTGGGAGTGAAGGAAGACAAGCACTATACACTGATGGGTGAATTGAGCGGTAAGGAAAAGGTACGCGTGATGTTGGCGCAGGCGCTTTACGGTAATCCGGACAATCTGTTGCTGGACGAACCTACCAATGACTTGGATATGGAAACCGTGATGTGGCTTGAAGATTACCTGTCGAACTTTGAACATACCGTGCTGGTGGTTAGTCACGACCGTCACTTCCTCGACTCTGTATGTACGCATACGGTCGATATCGATTATGGAAAGATCAATATGTTTGCAGGTAACTATAGTTTCTGGTATGAATCGAGCCAGTTGGCACTTCGTCAGCAGCAGAACCAAAAGGCGAAAGCTGAGGAGAAGAAGAAGGAATTGGAAGAGTTTATCCGCCGGTTTAGTGCCAATGTGGCAAAGAGTAAGCAGACTACAAGCCGTAAGAAGATGTTGGAGAAACTGAACGTGGAAGAGATTAAACCTTCTTCACGCAAATATCCGGGCATTATCTTTACGCCCGAACGCGAACCGGGTAATCAGATTTTGGAAGTTTCCGGACTGAGCAAGAAGACCGAAGAGGGAGTGGTGCTGTTCAACGACGTGAACTTCAATGTGGAGAAGGGGGATAAGATTGTATTTCTGTCACGTGATCCGCGTGCTATGACTGCATTCTTCGAGATTATTAATGGGAATATGAAACCTGATGCCGGAAGTTTTAACTGGGGAGTGACTATCACTACCGCTTATCTGCCATTGGACAATACCGGTTTCTTTAATACTGACTTGAATCTGGTAGACTGGTTGAGCCAGTATGGTGAAGGAAATGAGGTGTATATGAAAGGTTTCTTGGGACGTATGTTATTCTCGGGTGAAGAGGTGCTGAAGAAAGTAAGTGTGCTTTCGGGAGGTGAAAAGATGCGTTGCATGATTGCCCGTATGCAGCTTCGCAATGCCAACTGTCTTATTTTGGATACACCGACCAATCATCTCGATTTGGAATCTATTCAGGCATTCAACAATAATTTGAAGACTTACAAGGGCAATATCCTGTTTTCGTCACATGACCATGAATTTATTCAGACCGTGGCAAACCGTGTGATAGAGTTGACTCCTAATGGCATTATCGATAAGATGATGGAGTATGACGAATATATCACTTCGGATCATATTAAAGAGTTGCGGGCAAGAATGTACGGTAATAATAAATAAGATTTTCTTATTTTTATAAGAGATAGGGCAGTGTAGAAGGAAACTTCTACACTGTTTTTTTATGTCTTACTCTAAATTCTCGTTAATTCCCTTTTGTTGTTCCGAACCTTTCTCCGAACAGATGTGTTCCTATCGTATAAACATACAAAAAAGAATATTATGAACTTTATCTGGTATATTCTGATAGGAATAATAGCCGGCTATGTGGCCGGTAAAATAACAAGAGGCGGTGGCTTTGGTCTGCTGGTTAATCTTGTTTTGGGGATAATCGGTGGTGTGTTGGGCGGTTGGGTGTTTTCTCTGCTCGGACTTGCGGCAACAGGCATCATCGGCAGTTTGATAACTTCCGTTGTGGGTGCCATCTTGTTTCTGTGGATTGCTTCATTATTCAGTCATTCCCGCTAATTTTTTGCGATACATTTATTATATTAACTAACATAAATTGATTTGATTATGGAATGTGGAAGTACTAAATTTTTAGTAGGACTCGGGATCGGTTCTGCTATTGGTGCGCTGGTTTATCATTTTTCGCGCACTGCAAAAGCTAAGAAACTGAAAAATGATGTGTTCAATGCTCTTCGAGAAATAGAGGCAGATGCGGAAACTGCAATGGAGGATGCCAAGGCAAAAGCTGTGAAGGCGGGTGTGAAAGTAGCCGGTAAAGTTGCCGATAAAGCCAATGATGTGAAAGAGAAATTGAGTGAGGTAGGCCAGTAAGCCGTACCTTAATTATATATGTTCTCCCCGGATAAAATTATTTGTCCGGGGATTTTTTTTGTATATTTGGTACTTCACAATCGACCGGATACGTTTTGTTACGTATCATATTATAAACAAGATGTTATAATGATGGAGCAGGAAAGAATACAAGTACTTGTAGATAAGAGCAGACAAGAGGACACGGCCGCCTTTGCTCTTTTGGTTTCCGAATTTCAACCGCTTGTATTCCGGCTTGCTTTCCGGTTATTGTGCAATGAAGACGAGGCCAGAGATATGGTGCAGGAGACGTTTGTGAAGGTGTGGCTGTCATTGGGACAATATAACGGAGAATGCCGTTTTTCCACTTGGCTCTACAAGATAACTTGTAATACCTGCTATGACCGGTTACGCTCGATGCGGCATTCGCCTTTGGATAACAGTTCGGATGCTTCGACTTCTATCGATATGGCATCCGGAGATAATATTGAAAGAAATGTGTCTAATAAACAATTGAAGGAACTCATTCTGAAATATACGGATGAACTTACTCCCCGGCAGAGGTTGGTTTTTATGTTGCGGGATGTAGAAGAACTTGAAGTGGAGGAGGTGCGGCAGATAACCGGGCTTTCTGCCGGGAAGATCAAGACGAATCTTTATCTGGCACGTAAGAATATACGAAATAAAATGAATCAAACAGACCCCGATTTATGAGACAGGAAGATAAGCGTTATGAAGAATGGTTGTCTGGAATAAGAAGCGGGCAACCGGTATTGGACCATCCGGAAGACTTGACCTCCGCTATTGTACAGAGGATAAGCCAAACGGTTTCAAAGAGGAAAAAGCGGAATTTTATAATTAGAAGTTGGGTCTTGGGAACAGTTGCCGCAGTATGGTTGTGTTTGCTTTTAGGTGAGACCTTCTTTCCCTCTTTCTCTGATGGGGCAGAAAAGGAATACAGCGCTTGGCAATGTACCTCTTTCTCCTTGCCGGAAAACTGGAAAAAGATGAGCCTTATGGAAAAGGGGAATTACTGCTCTGTCCGCTATATAAAGCATAAGCAGCAGAAACAAAAGCGCATGTCGGAAATTATGAATAAAACAGATTAAACAGATATAGTATGAAGACAAATAATTTAATAGCGGCAATCGTTATCCTGTTCAGTATGGCTTCGTGTCAAACTTCTTACCGTATGGTTTCCCGTGTAAAAACGGATGGCAGCCTGTATAGAGAGGTGTATGCTTATGGCGATTCTGCTTTTCTGGCGGGTGACAGGGCAGAAAACCCGTTTTTGTTTCAGATAGATTCTGATACTTGGCAGTTGGTTGGATTGGGCTCTTCAATCAAATTTAATTTTTGGGGAAACGAACAGGAACTGAATGTAAAAGTATGCCGGGATATTCCGGGAATGTCCGGGGAGTATTTCGAGGTATCGGATACAAAAGAATATGCTGCTCCCTTAGCTGTTCCGCAGGAAATTTTAGAGAAGAAGTTCCGTTGGTTCTATACCTATTATTCATACAAAGCTATTTATTCGGAACTCCCGGATAAAGGTCCTGTACCTTTGGACCGATATTTTAGTGACGAAGAACGGCAGATCTGGTTTCGCGGTGATGAGAATGCTTTTGCCGGATGGAACGGTATTGAATTGAATAATCGGCTGGATGATATTGAAAATAAGTTTTGGGAATGGTATAATCGTAGTCAGTATGAAATCAGTTTTGAAGTCGTGGCGCATTTTACATCCCTGCAAGGTGATACGTCTTATATACGGCGTTTGCAAGAATCTAAGGAAGATATTTATAGCAAGTATGTTTCTAAGAAAGAGAAGGAGAGTACTCCGGAAGAAGTATGTGACTTTTTAAATGATTTATGGCAAACGAAATATTTCTCGAATGTATATAAAGCCAATGAGAAGGATATCGACAAGATGGCTGAAGACCGTGGGCGGATAGTGGAATTGTTCGGATATACGATGCGGAATGAATTGATTATGCCGGGAAAAGTGATTGCTTCTAATGCGATGTTTCAACAGGGAGACTCGGCTGTAATCTGGAAGGTAGATGCTTTTCGCCTTTTGGCAGGCGATTATGAACTTGCAGCAGAATCACGTATTCCTAACTATTGGGCATTTGCTGCCACGCTATTGGCTATTTTATTTGCTTTCTGGCTTTCGTGGAGAGCTTACCGAAAGTAGAAATAAAACAAAATCCTGGCGAAATCACTTCGACAGGACACTGTTTCATTTTACTTAAATGTGGCTACGTAATAAAATTATGACTAATTAATTAAATTCTGATACTGCAAAGATAGGGCGTTCCAGGCAGTGGCACAATCCCTTGAATAAGGTATATTACATAGCTCCTCTAACTATATATAGTTACTTTTGTTCTTTTTTCCATTCTTTGGTTACCGGATCATAACGTTTGATGACACGTGCGGGGCTTCCGGCACATACTGTGTAAGCCGGTATCGGACGGCTGACTACACTGCCGGCAGCTACAACGCAGTGCTTGCCAAGCGTGACGCCCGGCAGTATTACAGCATTCGCGCCTACCCATACATCGTCTTCGATGATGACCGGTAGGGTAGTCACCCCTTGCTCGTCAATCGGTTTGTCGACGTCTGCATAATTATGATTTAATCCGGTGACGGTTACGTTTTGTGCCAGATTGACGTGGTTGCCTATTTGTACCGGTCCTATGATAGTATTACCCAATCCGATACGGGTATAATCCCCGATAGTTAAATCTCCCACGGCATTATTGAGGCATGAGAAATCCTCTACAACCGAGTATCTTCCTAATGAAAAACGGCGGAAGGGGGGGAGATCTTTACGTACACTACGGTAAATCACCGAGCCTTTTCCTCGTTTCAGATAAGTGAAGTAGAATAATCGGATCCACCAATTAGGTCTTGTTTTTACCGGGTGCATAATAAATCGGTGTACGGCTTTCTTTAAGCCTGCATGTTGCTTGATGTTATTTTTAAGTTTTCCGATATTCATATCATTGAAGACTTTAGGGTTATTTCTTTTTCTTTTCTATCAAGTAGTCGGGGATGGCCAGGCATAGGGTAAACAGTAGGCCGAATAATAAGAACCACCATCTTAAAGAGAGAGTCCAGGCGTAGCATGTGGCGATGATGCACCAAATGCTGCAAATCAAGAACAAGACTCTCCAGGAGGGAACCAATTGTCGGAACAGTTTGTCGGCATAATCCCAGTTTCCTGCAAGCAGTGTTACCGGAAGTTTGGATAGTGCCTTCCATTTGGACATGGAATAGGGAAGTGGACGGGGAGAATCACTGTATACATGTGCATAGTGCAGATATTCTATGAAAATATTCTGCATTAGGAGTCTGCTTTCAAGATTGCTTTTCGGACTTTTCAGATTTTGCTTTAGCCATTTGGCGTCTATGGCAATATCTGTTTTTTCGAGTGCGGAAGAAAGGCCTGCCTGCACATGCCCTTGTCTGTAGATTGAGTTTCTGATCTCTTCACGAATGGCTTTCCGGCGAATCTTTCCGGTGGGCCGGTGTTCGATAATGTGATGCAACTGCATAGCCATTACGCCTGCATCATATGCATCATTGATATCTTGTAGCAAAAGCGGGGAAACATGAGTGGTTTCTCCCAGTATCACTGCAATGTCATATTGGTTTTCATCAAGTTCTCTGACGGCTAAAACGGGATCGTTGTATGTAATGACAGTATATAACTCTTTCGGATATTTTAAATCTTCAATATGAGTTTGCAGGGGAACTAATAAGGCAAAACGATATTTTTTTTCTGTTGCAGGATATTTACCGGAATGTCTGAATAACGCTATCAGGGCAAAAATAAACAGATATATACCGGATAATATAATACAGAAGAAAAAGAAATCATTTGCGATATGAAAAAGGGGGGCTATCATTCAGACATACATATTATACATTCTCTTTTTGGATAAATGCTGTCACGGTTTTCAGGATAATTTTCATATCCAGCCAGAAAGAGAATGTTTTTGCATATTTAATATCTAATTGTTTACGTTCGTCTGCTGACATCTTTCCAGAATTCCCCCGTTTCTCAACTTGCCAAAGTCCTGTTAATCCGGCAGGAGCCATGAAACGGTCGATGTATTCGTCGCTGGTCAGTAATTCTGCCTCGTAAAGAGGAAGGGGACGATTGCCTACGACGGACATGTCTCCTTTCAGAATATTGATAAGCTGAGGTAGTTCATCGATACTATATTTGCGGATGATACGTCCTATCCGTGTAATACGGGGGTCGTTTTCCAATTTGACGAACGCATTTTTCTGCTCCTGTGTTTTTTTATTAATATACGCTTCTTCAGAAATCACGAAATCATCGGAGATTAAAACGATTTCATTTTCATTTTCTTCGAAATCGGGTGTCTCTTCCCAGATGATATCCTCTTCTATGCTATCTGTCTGGTATTGATTTAATGAATTATAATCTTTAAGGTGCTTATCGGCGTTTGTGTACATAGAGCGGAATTTCAGAAAGTCGAATATCTGATAATTGCTTCCTACACGTTTGGATTTGTAGATGACTGCCCCTTTGCTTTCCATGCGGATCGCTATGGCGGTAATGATCAACAAAGGGGACAAGATAATCAGTGCAAAACCGGAAGAAACGATATCGAAGCATCTTTTCCAGACGGGGAGTTTAAACGTTTGTATGTTCTCTCCTTTTTTTTGAATATCTTTTATTTTTTGCTGCTTTCTACGTTTCTGAAAATTGATCAAGCTTTCGATGGCTTCTTGAGGAGCTTCGAATGGTATTGTATTATTGATTCCGGCTTTCAAATATTGCAGGCTCTCCTCCTTGGTGAGTGAATCCATCACAAGTACCATGTATATTCCGGGATATTTCTTCCGTAGATATTCGATGTCCAGGATGTCTTTCTGTATGTCAGTTTGTTCGAATAATATGATAATATCGTATTTCTCCCGTATCTTGTCTATAATTTTTGTAGCTTTGGCATATGTCAATACATGGTAGAATGATTCTTTTACCTGTTTTGAAAAATGTTCGATAGTTCTTTCGTATCTTCCGATATAGACAAGATGTAACATAGGGAATCTTAGTCAATGATTTTTTTTATGCGGACTTTAAGCTCAAGAGGATTAAAGGGTTTTAGAATATAATCGGCTGCACCTTCTTCCAATAATCTGATCCGTTCGGTTGTGCTTTCTTCACTTGAAAGCATAATGATAGGTATCGATTTGAATAATTCGTTATGTTTCATGTAAAGTAGAAATTCATCTCCCATCATTTCCGGCATACGTATATCTGAAATAATAAGATCCGGCATGTTTCCTTCGTGTAACCATTCAATGGCTTTTATTGGGTTTTCGCAATATGTGAAATCATATTCTTTACCTAAGTAGATCGAAACTACTTTGGCTATGGATGCTTTATCATCGATGAGTAATATCTTTTTTTTCATATCAGTAATCGAACCTTTTTACTTTGTTTGCTTCGTTAATATTACGATTAATACACGATTCCCTTTCTCAATCCGTGCAAATATATATATTATTTTAATAACTGCGCTCTATAAAATAGAGTAATTTGCCCATTTTTATATAAAGTCTGTTATTTGGGACAAAATAAAAGCCGGTAAGTTTTAATTCCGGCTTTTATTTTATTTTTTAAGAAAGACTCTCGGATTATTCAAAGATATATTTCTTATCAGTTTTATCAGTAGGATACTTGTACCAATCTAAGTTACTTGTATGATTTTGTGCCCATGCTTCAAATTGTGGATAAGCGTCGGTGATCTTGGTCATCTCTGTCGGGTACTTAAATTCCGGTACGGAAATTCCCCAAGTCAGATTACCGGCAGCATCCAGATTTTCTTTATGTACATTGCCATTAGCGGTAGCACCGTATTTTCTGAACTCGTATAGGTGGATTTCAGTTCTCGGACTTTGGTTACCCATAGAGTATGCTATAAAGAAATCAAGATTGTCTTTGGTCAAAACCGGTGCTGTTTTACTTTGATCGGTAAGTGTAATGATTACTTTCAGGGTATAAACTTCATTGGTCCGTTGCTGGTCGGTATTAAGCATCGGTCGTGAATTTCCACCGAATCCATATACTTGGTGCGCATCTCCAAAGAGAGGTATGACAACTTCGTTGCCGTTACTTTCTATTGCACTGTTTTCGAACATGGAATTAGCCAATGTCGAACGCATCTCTGTTCTGCCGTCAAATGAAACGCTTGCAATAGCACTTTTATTAACGTCTACCAAGCGTAAGGCAGCTCCTAATTGTTTGGTTGCTCCAACAGCACTTAATGTGATGTTATACTGTATAGACTTTATTGCGTTTGTAGATTTTTCTTTTGTATACTCAGTTGAAACATTCAACACGATATCGTTAAAGTCGTAGTCGCCTGCTGAAGGATAATTGTCTTCGAATGCGTAGGTATAGTTCATCGGATTCACTTCGATTTCTTCACCGCTTTCGTTCGGAGTATTACCTTCTCCTGTGCAATCTCCGGCAGGGATTGTGATAGGAGACTCTCCGAACTTAGAGATTGTTCCTTCTGAGTTTTTCAGCGCATCGTAGAAACGGTCCATCCATTTTTCTGTACTGATGTCATCATCAAATTCCTTTATTTCATAATAGATGTTACCTGCTGACTGGAAGTTGTTTAACTGTTCGACCTCTTCGATTTTTACCAATGCATATCCGTTTGAAGGGCCGTGGAAGTGTTCTTCTGTCAAATATGCTTTTTCAATATTCAATATGGAATTTTTGCCTAATGTCAAATCCGGGTTGTCACCTCTGTTTTTATTGTAAGTTTCAATGGTAGCAGAAGATAATTCACCTAATCTGAGAACACCGTCAAAATCTTCGACTTCAAGGTAACAGCCGTTTTCAATTGTACAACGGGTATGTGTTTCTTCGATATAGGCTTTTCCTTGGTTGACTAATTTAGTGGTGTTATTTCTTATATCCAGATTGTCGACTTTGAATGTACCGCAATTATAAATCAGTCCGTTAGGTTCGCTCATTGTGAACTTGTCCAATTCGATGGTTCCTGCATTGTAATTGGGATTTGCAGAACCTACATTGGTGAGTTCAAGCTTTTCTCCTGTTATTTTCCCATCGCCTAATACGGTTATTTGGGATGTACGGCTTAATTTTAATCCATCGGATATGACAATTTCACCTCCTGCAACGACGATTAGTTCTACGTGACCTGATAAATCGGGTGTTTTAGTCAAAGTTAACTTGGTTGCCACTATTACTTTAATGGTGGCGCTTCCCGAAGAATATAATATATCGGTGCAAGGAGAGGTTATTTTGAAAAAACGTGGTTGATTATTCGGTGTATTGAATATATCATAGCCTTCGTATTTGTTTTTATCCCAATTTTGCATAGCTCCCAGATTCCAATCTTGCTGAATTTCGGTAGCTTCTTGCAATTTGCTTGCTATTTCCTGTTCGCTATAAGGCGCTTCCATTGTGGGGACTGTGAAGTCCACAGAACGGGTAGCCCGGGAAACGATGGTATTGCCGTTACCAAAAGCAACTGCAACTCTTCCATTACTGATGTTTGCCGGTTTTACGATGTAACGTCCTTTGTTGTCTACTCGGGCAACGAAGACGGTAGTTAAGGCAGTCGGACAATCCATCGTTGTTTCAAGTTTCATATCTTGATTGGCGTATCCTTCTGCTAAGAGTCTGGCATTGCTGTTTTTATTTAATGGGTTGGCGTCGAACAATTGCACTTTGTAATTAGTTCCCATATCCTCATTCACACTGACGGATACATTAACGCCTTGAGTCGTTTTCCAATCCATACTTGGATCGATGTTTTGTACAGGAAAAGAACTCTGATAAAGTTCTTTGGTTTTTTCCACATCAAAGAGATTTTTGTCATTATCTACACAACTGGTAAATGCGACTGCTCCCACAAGGAGTGAAACAGTACTTGACTTGCAAAGATTGAATTTCATAATTAATTGCTTGCTCTGTTATTACTATTAAATAGATAACAAGTCTTAGTTTGTTATTGGTCACAAAGGTATCTATTAATTTATAATATACTAACGTGTTGTGAGAGGAAAAGTGTTTTTATTAACATCTTTTAAATGGTTGTTGGATGGATATTGCAACTTTTTATTGTGATCTGTGTGTTGAATGTAACTATTTGTTTATTAATAAAATATGATTTAATTGCAGTATCTGTTATTTCTTTTATTATTTCTATAATTGTATATTCTGTCTATTTTGTGTTGTGTGTATTTGTAAAATGAGAATGAATAGGATGGACACTCGTTTGCTATACGATATTTGGGTTGTATTTTGATTTTTTGTGAAGAAAGTTATATAAGATGCTTGTGTGTAAAATAATTGGGATTGTCTGTAATTTGACGGTTTGTATCAGGATTATGGTGTTATTTGTAGATTGTATAGTGTTTTTGTTGATTATAAATTGGTTAGCCTTTAGCGTCTTTCTGTAAATCTGATAGGATGATAAATGAAATATAAATTGCGTTTGCTTATTTTGTAAAAGTATGTGCTTTGTGTGATGTTGAATATAATTTTTAGGTTGATGAAGGGGCTTATGATATTGTTTTGTTGAGATGTGTATTTGAATATACAGGGAATCGGTTTAAAGATAGAGAATTAATAATGTTAACACAAATGTAAATAACCGTATGTATTTACTATTTAAAATAGGGATACGGCTTTCTTGAATATTTTTGTTATGAATACTCTTTTTAGGTAGCTATTCTGATACAATAGCCATTAATGTTGCCTTGTTATAACGCTATTTCATTGTTGATTAGGTTTTGTTATTTCTCCAATCAGGCAGGAGTTCATTTTATATCTGATTTCTTTATTGCTTAAACCGTGTCCGAGTAGAAACATTAGTTTTGTTACAGCACATTCCGGTGTGCTGTCGTAGCCACTGATGACACCGGCTTGTAGTAGCTGAATACCTGTTTCATAACGTTCCATTTCTACGGCTCCCGAAGAGCATTGGGTAATATTAACAATAATGATTCCTCGTTCGGTAGCTGCTTTCAGTTGCTCTATGAACCAAGGCTTTTGCGGGGCATTGCCCGAACCGAATGTCTTTAATACTACGGCTTTCAGTCCTTCTACATGGAGTAAGGAGGTGATAATGCTTTCTTGTATGCCGGGAAAAAGGGTTAATATTACCACATTGGTATCAAACAGGTAATGTGGCTTTAAGGCTTTTGTCGGGTCCGGTTTGTGAATAAGGTTAGGTTCATATTTGATATGGATTCCGACACGTGCTAACGCCGGATAATTGAAAGAGCGGAAAGCATTGAAATTTTCAGCATTAATTTTGGTTGTACGGTTTCCACGCATCAGATGGTTTTCAAAGAAGATGCATACTTCCGGAACCATTGCTGTGCCGTTTGCATTTTTGGCAGCTGCTATTTCAATTGCCGTTATCAGATTCTCCTTTCCATCGGTTCGTAATGTTCCTATAGGGAGTTGAGAACCTGTAAGAATAACCGGTTTACTTAGATTTTCGAGCATGAAGCTCAATGCCGAAGCTGTGTAAGCCATTGTATCCGTTCCATGCAAAATGACAAAACCATCGAAGTAATCGTAATTGTAGTTGATGATTTTCACAAGTTTGGCCCAGTAGAGGGGTTCCATATCCGAAGAGTCGATAGGAGGATCGAATTGATAAGAGGAGATTCGGTAATTAAAGCGTTTTAGCTCGGGGACGTGTTTTAACAGATGGTCGAAGTCAAAATTTTCCAAAGCACCGGTCTCCGGGTTTTCTATCATTCCGATAGTTCCTCCGGTATATATTAACAAAACGGAAGGGTAATTGGCTATCATATTTGTGGCTTTCTTGTTAAATCGACGGCAAAGATACAAAAGAATTATGATTTATGAATTATGATTGATGAATTAGCGCACGGAGTTTATGGTCGTCTATGCATGATTCTTCATTGGTAATTCATCAATCATAATTCTTGATTCATCAATCATCGGATGGCTTCTAATAGACGGAGGATGGCTTTTTCGGGATCTTTTTCTTCATCTAATAAGGTGACGAAACGGCTTCCGATAATACCCCCACGGGCATTGTCGCATGCGGCTTGGAAAGTCGCTTTATTGGAGATGCCGAAACCTACCATGCGTGGGTTGCGTAGTTTCATTCCGTCTATCTTTTTAAAATAGGCTCGTTTTTGCGTATCAAAATCTTGTTGTGCACCGGTGGTAGCTGCCGAGGATACCATATAGATAAATCCATCCGTATGGGCATCGATATCCCGGACACGTTCTTCACTGGTTTCGGGAGTGATAAGCATGATTACTTTGATATCATGGTGTTCGGCAATGGGGCGATAGTATTCCTGATAATCACGGAAGGGGAGATCGGGGATAATGACTCCGTCGATACCGCATTCTACACATTTACGGCAGAACTCTTCGAAGCCGAACTGCATGATAGGATTTAGGTATCCCATGAAAACGAGTGGGATATTTACATCTTTACGAATGTCACGGAGTTGTTCAAAGAGCAATTTTAATGACATTCCATTGCGAAGGGCCTGTGTAGCTGCATTTTGTATCACAATGCCATCGGCCATCGGATCGCTGAAAGGAATGCCGATTTCAATCATGCTTACACCGTGCTTCTCAAGCGTACGGATAACGTTGGCTGTACCGTTCAGAGTGGGAGTGCCTGCACAAAAATAGATAGATAACAGATTTTTTTTATCACTATTGAAAAGTTGATTAATTCGGTTCATATACTTTGTTTTTTTATTGTTGACGTAATTCGTTTAGAAATAGGCGGATACGTTCCGTATCTTTCCTTCCCGGTTTTGTTTCGAAACGGCTGTTAAGATCATAACCTGCTAAGCGGGGATGATGGAATTCACGAAGGGCCTTCGCACTATATGGGTTGATACCGCCACTAAGCAGAAAAGGGACATTGCCATTATAGGCATGTAGAATGCTCCAGTCGAATTGATTGCCCGAACCGCCGTATTGTTGGCATTTTGTATCGAAAAGAAAATAGTTGCAGTATTTTTCATAATCGTAAACAGAATGTAAGTCCTTTATGCAGGAGATGGAAAAGGTTTTGATCAACTTGAAGCCGTTTGATTGAAGTGAACGGCAGTATTCCGGCGACTCATGTCCGTGAAGTTGGATGAAGTTCAATCCGAAACGATCGGCGAACATTTCTATCGTCTGTCTGGGTTCGTTCACAAAGACACCTACACGCCGGGCATGTACGGGCATGTAGTCGGGCATTTCATAGATATAACGAGGAGATTTAGGATAGAAAATAAAACCGATCATATCGATGTTGAGCGTTTCCGTCTTACGGATATTTTCTCCATCCTGCATGCCGCATATTTTTATTAATTTGCCGTTTATCATAATTTATAAAAGATTGGTTGTTACTGCTTGTTTACCTGTGAAATGAATTCTTTCAAGGTTTCGGCCGGTTTCTCGGTCCGCATAAAAGTTTCTCCGATAAGGAAACCTCTGAAACCCGCGTCATGGAGTTTAGAGACGGTTACCGGCTGGGAAATACCACTCTCAGATACCAGTATCGTATCTTGTGGTAACTGTTCCGCCAAACGGAAAGAATTGGCTACATCTGTATGGAAACTGCCTAAGTTGCGATTGTTGATACCTACCATATCGATATCTTTATATATATAAGGTAATTCGTCAGTATTATGAATTTCAAGCAGTACTTCTAAGCCGAGTTCATGGGCCTTATCCGCTAAAGCACGGCATTGGGTTTGTTCTAATGCGGCTGCAATCAGAAGTACTGCATCGGCTCCAACGATACGGGCCTGGTAAAGTTGGTATTCGTCAATGATGAAATCTTTCCTCAGAATGGGCAGATTTATCAAAGGGCGTACTGTGCGGATGTCCCGCAGGGTACCGCCAAAAAATATTTCATCTGTAAGAATGGAAACAGCCGAAGCACCGGAAGCGGCATACGCAGGAACGATTTCTTCCGGACGGGCGTTTTCTTTTATCCATCCTTTGGAGGGCGACCGGCGCTTAAATTCAGCAATGATGCCTGTTGGAGAAGAGGCGATGGCCTGCTTCATGGAACGGGTGGGAAGGAGGTCGCCAATACCCTCGGAAAGCTGTTCGATTGAGATTGCCTGTTTCTGCAAATCTACTTCTTTACGCTTGTTTGCGATAATCTCTGATAATATATCTTCCATTGTTTTCCTTTTTTATTGATTAAGTTCTATAAACTTCCGGAGTGTGGCTTGTGCTTTGCCACTCTCTAATGACTGACGTGCCAGACCGATACATTCTTCTATCGGTTTTTCCGGACAAATCACGTGGATGGCAAAGGCGGCATTTACTATCACTACCTCTTTTTGTGCTTCGGTAGCCCGGTTTGCCATGACGTTATCGAATATCTTGGCAGCGTCTTCCGGGGTATTTCCTCCATCCAGATCTTTTTCTGTGTAACGATGGAAATTGAGACTTTCCGGACTGTAGATTTTCTCGCTTTCACTGGTTGCTACCTTAAATTCATTAGTCAGTGAAATTTCATCGTATCCGTCGAGGCTGTGAACTACGGCGAATTTTATATTACTTGCCTGATAAGTGTAGCTATACAAACGGAGTAGTGGTAAATTGTAGACACCTAACAATTGGTATTGCGGTAATACCGGGTTTACCAGTGGGCCGAGCATGTTGAAAAAAGTACGTACGGCCAATGCTTTTCGTACCGGAGCTACTGCCTTCAATGCCGGATTGAAGAGGGGGGCATGCAAATAAGCGATGTTGCATTTCTCTATGGAACGGCGCAGTTTGTCAACATTGTTTGTGAATTTCACTCCATGTTGTTCCATCACATTGCTGGCGCCACTGACGGATGTTGCACCATAATTTCCATGTTTTACAACCGGAAATCCGGCTCCGGCCACAGTAAAACAGGCTGCTGTCGAAATATTGAATGTGTTTTTGCCATCTCCTCCCGTACCAACGATATCGATCGGAGAAAAGTCGCTGAGGTCGACCGGCAGTCGCATTTCCAATAATGCATCACGAAACCCGCATAATTCTTCAACGGAAATATTACGCATCAGGAAAACGGTGATCAGCGAAGCTACCTGTACATCGTTGTATTTTCCCTGTGCTATGTTTTGCAGGATGATACGGGCCTCTTCCCGTCCCAGATATTGATGTTCGAAAAGTTTATATAGAATCTGTTTCATACATTTATGCTTTTAAGAAATTGTGGATGATAATCTTTCCTTGTGGTGTGAGTACTGATTCGGGATGGAACTGTATGCCATGTACATCGTACGTGCAATGGCGTAATGCCATGATTTGTCCCTCTTTGCTTTCTGCCGTGATCTCCAGACTGTCGGGAAAATGATTGCGGCTGACCACCCAAGAGTGATAACGTCCTACGGGAATCTCGTGTTCTAAATCTTGAAATAATATATCTTTCCCGGTTATATCGATGAGGGTTTGTACGCCATGATATACTTCCACCAGGTTTTCGAGTGTGGCACCGAATGCTTCACCGATAGCCTGATGTCCGAGGCAGACACCTAATATACTTTTGGTCGGTGCATATTGTTTTATAATAGGTAAAAGCAGGCCGGCTTCTGCGGGTATGCCAGGGCCGGGGGAGAGAATGATTTTGTCGAAGCGGTTCACTTCGTCAAGGCTTATCCGGTCGTTACGAAATACTTCTATATCGGTGTATCCGAGTTCTTTTACCACATGCAACAGGTTGTAGGTAAAAGAGTCATAATTGTCTAAAAGTAAAATTTTCATTGTTTTCAGTTTTTGAGTGTTTCTGCCAGATCGATTGCTTTTTTCAATGCTCCTAACTTATTGTTTACTTCCTGTAATTCATATTCATCCTGACTACGGGCTACAATACCTCCTCCGGCTTGCAGCCATAGTTCATTGTTACGACTGACAAAAGTGCGAATGGTAATTGCTTGATTTAAGTCGCCGTTCAATCCGATGAATCCGATACAACCGCCGTAAGCACCACGGTTGTGAGGTTCTATTTCGCTGATAAGTTGCATGGCGCGCACTTTGGGTGCACCACTGAGTGTACCTGCCGGGAAAGTGTCGATGAAAGTTTTCATCGAACTGCTTGGTTCGTCCAATATTCCACTGACACGACTGACGAGATGAATGACGTGGCTATAATATTGCGGTTCTTTGTAGAATACCACCTGTACGTCGTGACAATTCCGGCTAAGGTCATTTCGTGCCAGATCCACTAACATTACATGTTCCGCATTCTCTTTCGGGTCGGCAAGCAGTGCTTGAGCCAGTTCTTTGTCTTTTATGGAATCGCCGGTACGGCGGGTTGTTCCGGCGATCGGGTCAATGCAAGCCTGTTTCCCTTCGATTTTACAATGTGTTTCGGGTGAAGAGCCGAAAATCCGGTAACCGCCGAAGTCAAAGTAAAACAAATATGGAGAAGGGTTGATGCTGCGTAGTGCACGGTATACTTTGAAGTCGTCTCCGGCATAAGGCTGGATGAATCTTCGGGACAGTACGATCTGGAACACATCTCCCCGAAGGCAGTGTGCAATCCCTTTACGGACGTTTGCTTTGTGTTGTTCATCTGTAATGGGACTTCTCACGGGACCGGTTATGGAAAAATTATACGATGCATAATTCCGATTTTCGATGGCGGCTTCCAGTTGGGGCAATCTGCTTTCTTCTCCTTCGCTGAGTATTTCTACCAGAGTCAGTTCATTTTTGAAATGGTTGAAGATGATGACATATTTATAAAGGATATACAGTATATCCGGTGCATCATTCATTTCATCGTGACTCTCTTTGATTGGAATATGTTCGAAGTATTTTACGGCATTAAATGTGGTATATCCATAAAGACCATATGCTTCCCGATGTTCTCCTGTCACCTGGAAAAGGGAGATAAATCCGTCGATAGCCTTTTCCACAGTGAATGTCTCTGTCAGTGGCTTTTCTTCCCGGCTATTGTCGGGACAGATGGTAGTAACAACATCGTTGTTGATACCGATACTCGCCAAGGGGCAAAGGGCAATGTAAGACATGGAGTTTTCTCCGGCATGGAAATCCGAACTTTCCATTAGTGCTGATTGCGGATACATATCCCGCACTTTGAGATAGATGCTGACCGGTGTATGTAAATCACCGAGCACCTGTTTGCTATTGGTTTTATAGGAAAATGTTTTCACGATTTCATTTATTACTTAACTACTTGACTACTTGACTACTTAACTACTTGACTACTTGACTACTATACATGGATTATTCAAACTAAATAGGTTTCAATATCCTTGTCTCCTCGTCCCGAAACGGTTAATACCACCACATCTTCCGGTTTGAATTTAATTTTTTTCAATGCTCCGAGGGCATGTGCAGATTCCAGTGCCGGGATGATGCCTTCGAGTTTTGTCAGTTCGTATGCGGCTTCTATGGCTTCATCGTCATTAATTGCCACTACCGTAGCCCGGTGTTGTGAGGCAAGATTGGCATGTATCGGGCCGATGCCGGGGTAATCCAGTCCGGCAGAAATGGAATACGGTTCTTCGATTTGTCCGTCCTCATTTTGGATAACGAAAGTTCGTGCTCCGTGGATGATACCCATTTTACCCAGTTGGATAGTAGCCGCAGTCTGGCCGGTTTCTATACCTTTTCCTCCGGCTTCGGCCAATACGATGCGCACACGTTCGTCATCCAGATAATGATAGATAGTACCTGCTGCATTGCTGCCACCGCCTACACAGGCAATCAGATAATCGGGACAGTCACGTCCTTCTTTCTCTTTCAACTGCTTTTTTATCTCTTCGCTGATGACTGATTGCAGACGTGCTACCATGTCCGGATACGGGTGAGGGCCGACTGTAGAACCGATAATGTAGTATGTATCTGCCGGATGACAACACCAGTCGCGTATGGCTTCGTTGGTGGCATCTTTCAGCGTCATGTTTCCCGATGTTACCGGAATGACTGTCGCTCCGAGCATTTTCATCTTTTCCACATTGACGTGTTGACGTTCCACATCTGTTTTCCCCATATAGACGATGCATTCCATATTCATCAATGCACAGACGGTAGCTGTTGCCACGCCATGTTGTCCGGCTCCCGTCTCGGCAATGATACGTGTTTTTCCCATGCGGCGCGCCAAAAGTATCTGCCCGATGGTGTTGTTTATTTTATGGGCTCCCGTATGATTGAGGTCCTCTCGTTTCAGGTATATTTTACATCCATATTTTTCCGAGAGGCGGCGTGCCAGATAGAGTGGGGAAGGACGGCCCACATAATCACGCAATAATTGGTCGAACTCCTGCTTGAAACTTTCGTCATTCAATACGGTCAGATAAGTGTTTGTCAGTTCTTCTACACATTTGTGAAGTATTTCGGGGATGTATGCTCCGCCGAACTCTCCATAATAACCGTCTTTGTCAACTTGATAACTTTTCATATATTTTTCTTTTTTATAATTGAACTCTGTTTGGTAGTACCGGCAATCCCGGTTTCCGATAATGGCCGGAAAATAAAAAGGGCCCTGCCGCAAGTTGCGACAGGGCCCTTTCAAATCTGTTATATCTTTATTGAGGTATATACATACGAGCACTGCTCCCTTACGACTGTCGGAGTTGTAATAGGCGCCACCACCAATATGTATTTACTAACATTGTTCTCATTGTCTTTTATTGTTTAACGGGGGCAAATATAAGCACATTGTTTGAAACTACAAATAAAATCTGTCTTTTTTTTATTATGCTCAATATAGTTCGTTCTCAAATAATATCTTTTTGGTTAAAAATATTGGTTCCTGTTTAAATTTTCCTCTTTAAAGTTTTTTTCATATGTATATTATAATAGAAAGTACTATCTTTGCATAGTCTTTCCTTCCTATATATTAGGAACAAGAAAGATAAGACATATTTGAAAGACGTTTTGAACGTATTCTTCTACAAGTAAATTCTCGCAAAATTTATTAAGAAAAGGAGAAAACGCAACGAAACATCTCCTTCGTATGTGTGTTATAGGTACACCAAATTTTTGGTGTGCTCAATAATATCGTATGAACGTGGGTTGTTTGTGTTGCTTATCCTTTTCTAGGGCAATGCGAGAAGCCTACTTGTGGGATAAGTGAACAAAGACTCCCACGTTTTTTATTATGCCTATCTTAGAAGTTGAACTAATTGCCACACATGGGGAGTATGTATGGGATTATTCGTTACAATGAAGCCTATTGGTATTTTGATAAAGGAAGAATTAGAGAAACAGGAACGAAGTATCACTTGGTTTGCACGCAAACTATCTTGTGACCGTTCTAATATTTATCGTCTGTTTCAAAAAGAAAGTATTGATACGAATCTTCTTGTCCGAATTTCTATTCTTTTAGGTAAAGATTTCTTTTCTGATTTGTCTGATTACGTAAAGGAGAAAGAACAACTGCATGATTCGCGATAATTCTGTGGCATTTCTGCAATATGTTTTTGTTCTTTCTTTAACTTCTTTGCCATACTTTTGCAGAAAATAAATTAAACATTAAAACGTATGAAAACAATGAAGTATTTATCTATGTTACTAGTGATGGTAGTAACGAGTGTTTGTATGGTAAGCTGTGGAGATGATGATGATATCCCTACAGATATAGCGACCACTATAGCTGGAGATTATAGTGGTAAATTAAGTGTTATAGGATATACAGAACAGTTTACTGCTTATGCAACATTGACTAGAAAGTCGGACAACGCGATATCTGTAGTTGTAGATTGTGACGAAATAGATTTGCATTTAAAATCTGTTATTCTTGATATTATGCAGAATGGAAATTCCTATGAATTATCTTCTAGTTCAAAAGCTGTAAATGGAACTGTTATTGATCAGAATATAAATTTAACTTTTGCTACAGGATCTAATACATATACTTTTTATGGTAGTAAATAGTAGATCGTAATGTTTTAAAAGTTGTGTATAAATATTGTATATGATGAAATTGAAGTTTTTATACACAACTTTTAATTTTACAACAATGATACTATAATTGTGGAATACCATGTTTTTAATATTTTAATCGTGAGGAAACTCTTTCTTTTAATTGTTTATTCGTGTACTTTTTTAGCTTCTTTGTTTGGTGATTTTTTTGTATTCTTCACATGGCAATAATTTTGTTTAATTCAAAAAAATCATTTTTTCTAAATCGTTTGTTATACTTATTGTCCTTAAATTGTTATAAATATTGTCAGCACAAGTGATCACTTAAAAATAAACTTGCTGCATAAACATTTTCTTTCTTAGATTTGTTTCTTTATGCAATTCATATTTAAAAACAGAAACCAATTATGAAACAAAGGAAAGTTCTTATAGCAATTGCTGTCGTTATTTTTATTTTATTATTGTTGTACTGGCTTTTTGTAGCTGAAGATATAAATGCATGGCTTCCCGTAAATTGATACAATGATTGGCTGCTTTTCTCGTGAAATGGGTAGCCAATTGTTTTTGTAGGAAACTGTTCTGATATTGTGGCAAGATTGCTATCTTTGTATCTGTTATTAAAATAAAGAGTAAAAAACGATGGATAATTTTATTTTTCAAAATCCTGTTAAGCTCATTATGGGCCGTGGGATGATTGCCCGGTTGAGCAAGGAGATCCCGTCCGATAAACGGATCATGATTACTTTCGGCGGAGGAAGTGTGAAAAAGAATGGAGTATACCAGCAAGTGAAAGAGGCCCTTAAAGGTTATTTCACGGTGGAGTTTTGGGGGATAGAACCTAATCCGGCTATTGAGACATTAAGAAAAGCAATTGCTTTGGGGAAAGAAAATAAGGTGGATTATCTGCTGGCAGTAGGTGGTGGTTCGGTGATAGACGGAACGAAATTGATTTCTGCCGGATTGTTGTATGAAGGTGATGCCTGGGATTTAGTAACAGCCGGACGTCCTGTGACGGATACTGTTCCTCTTTCTACCGTACTGACATTGCCTGCTACGGGTTCTGAGATGAACAACGGTGCTGTCATATCGAGGCACGAAACAAAGGAGAAGTATCCTTTTTATGCCAATTATCCGTTATTTTCGATTCTGGATCCCGAAGTAACATTTACGTTGCCCCCTCATCAAGTGGCTTGTGGTATCGCTGATACTTTTGTACATGTAGTAGAACAGTATATGACGACTCCGGGACAAAGCCGCCTTATGGATCGTTGGGCAGAGGGGATTCTGCAAACACTCGTAGAGATTGCACCGAAAATCCGCGAGAACCAGCATGACTATCAGTTGATGGCAGACTTCATGCTTTCGGCTACGATGGGATTGAATGGGTTTATTGCTATGGGGGTATCACAGGACTGGGCTACTCACATGATTGGTCATGAACTGACTGCTCTGCACGGATTGACACATGGTCATACGTTGGCTATCGTTTATCCGGCTACTTTACGCGTACTGCGTAAATCGAAAGGAGATAAGATACTGCAATATGGCGAAAGAGTATGGGGAATCATTTCCGGCACTCGGGAAGAACGCATTGATGAGGCTATCCGACGTACGGAAGAATTTTTCCGTTCATTGGGTCTGACTACCCGATTAAGTGAAGAGGGTATCGGCAAAGAAACGATTGAAGAAATAGAACGGCGTTTTAATGCCCGGGGAGCGAAATACGGCGAGAATGAAGATGTGACAGGTAAAGTTGCCAAAGAAATATTGGAAAGTGCATTGTAAACTTTCCCGTTAAAGACATTCCTCTTAATTTTGTTAGTCGTCTTTTTCAAGTATTGTTTTCTGCTCAACAAGACGTTAAATTCTTAAGAGAAGAATACATATTTATTATGGTAAAGAATGCATTTTAATACTTACTTAATATTAATTTCTTTCATTGATGAATATGTATTCTTTTCTTGAAAATTTCCCAATTTAAATATATGATATATAGTGTTTTGAATTATATACCATTTCTCATAAAATTCCCTTATCCTACCTGCTTTGAAAAGACAATGCGTCCGAACTTGTCAATATTGCAATTACGTTGGTACTGTCACCCGTATCCCGAAAAAAAAGTTATTGCATCCATTGTCTGTTCTTTGTATATAAGCTATCGATGATACCATCTGAAAGTCCGATAGTAGGCACGATGATTCCGTTCGCTTGTACTCTTGTCGCTACTTCCATAAAAATTTCTGCTGCCGGAACAATTACATCTGCCCGGTCGGGTTTTAACTTAAACAGTTTGATGCGTTGTTCTTTAGGTAAATCTTTCAAAGTTCGATATATATCTTGTAAGGAAGCGAGTGGAAGAAATAATTGTTTCTTGTCTTTTTTATCTGCCAAACGGAATAATTTGTTGATATTACCTCCCGAACCGATAATGTGAATGGGGGCATATTCTTTAGCCAATACTTCCAAATCGGTATGCATCTGCTCTTTTTCTTCATTTTTCACCATTCCACTGAGCATACGTACCGTGCCGATATTGTACGAGCGGGAACTTTTCAGTTCTCCTTCACTTATGAGGTTGATTTCTGTACTGCCACCGCCTACATCTACATATAGATAGTTTTTTCCGGGTTCGAAGAGTTGTTCGATGTGATTATCATACACGATATGAGCCTCTTCTTGTCCATCGATGATTTCGATACGTATTCCCGTTTTTTTCTCTATCTTGCGAACAATACTTTTTCCGTTGCGAGCATCACGCATGGCCGATGTGGCACAAGCACGATAATCGGTTACCTCATATATTTTCATGAGTTGCCGGTAGGCTTTCATAAGACGGATGAGTTTTTCTGTTTTTTCTGTGGAAATTTCTCCGGAAGTAAAAGCGTCTTCACCCAATCTTAGGGGAATACGGATAAGCTGAACTTTACTCATTAATCCTTCGGGTGAACCCTCTTCATTTACACGTTTTATCAGGAGGCGTACAGCATTAGAGCCGATATCGATGGCGGCATAATTTACTTTTTTCATTATATCTTATAACTTTTATATAATTCTTCTTGTGAACGGAATAATGTATGTTCTTTCGTTTGCCACGGACGATTTTCTCCGCTTCCGTCTACAATTCGACCTTTTGCAGTATCTCTAAGTCCATATTCGACTATGCGTTTCAGGTCCTTTTGTATTTCTTTATCATATACTGGTGTTATGACTTCGATGCGATTGTCCAGATTACGGGGCATCCAATCTGCCGAACCGATGTAATAACGTTCCTCACCATTGTTGGCGAAAATAAAGATACGCGAATGTTCCAGATAACGGTCTATGATTCCGTTAATCTGGATATTTTCACTTATTCCCGATATTCCGGTGACAAGTGAGCAATTGCCTCGTACTACTAAGTCTACTTTAACTCCAGCAGCAGATGCGGCATAGAGCTTCTCTATCAGTACTTTGTCGGTGATATGGTTCACCTTACACAAGATATAAGCTTCTTTGCCTTGTTCTTTATTTTTTATTTCTTTATTGATAAGGGTAATGAATTTCTTACGCATATCATTGGGCGATACAAGTAATTCCTTGAATACGATGGGGGTATATGGCTTTTCTATGAACTCGAACACGTAGTTTACTTCCCGTACGATGGGACGGTGTGCCGTCATAATTGTATAATCTGTATACATGCGTGCATTTCCTTCATGAAAATTGCCGGTGCTGATACAGGCAAAATCTCCATATCTGGTCGAGACATGCAGAAGTTTGGAGTGGATTTTTAACCCTTCTACACCAAAAATGACATGTACTCCGGCGTCTTGTAATTTTTTACTCCAATTTATGTTGGAAGCTTCGTCGAAACGCGCCAGCAGTTCGATGATTACTGTTACTTTCTTTCCATTACGAGCGGCGGCAATTAACGCTTTTACTACTTTTGAATCTTTTGCTAACCGGTAGAGGGTCATCTTGATGCTTTTCACTTCTTTACTGATAGCTGCCTCGCGTAGTACTCGTATGAATGTATCGAAAGAATGATACGGATAATGTAAAGATCTGTCTTTTTTGCGAATGAGTGTTATCAAGCTTTCCATTCCGTTTAGTTCGGATTTGAAAAGGGGCGGCCATACGGGATATTTCAAATCTTTTCGTCCGCAATCGGGAAACTTCATCAAATCTTTGAAATTATGATATCGTCCGCCTGCCACACGCGTATCACTTTTATCCACATTTAATAGATGGGTTAGTTTTTTCAACAGATCTTTCGGCATACTTTCATCGTAAACGAAACGAATTGGTTCTCCTTTTTTCCTGCTTTTTACTCCTTTTGATATCTTTTGTAATACTCCGGTGCGAAGATCGCTGTCCATTTCCATTTCGGCATCTTTGGTGAATTTGAATGTGTACGCTTCGTAGTCTGTATATTTCATACCGACGAAAATCATTGGTAAACAATAACGAATAACATCATCCAGAAACATTAGATGAATCTTTCCTTCAGAGTCCGGCAGACGGATAAAGCGTCCGAATTCGGTAGCAGGGAGTGGGATAATGGCGTAATCCTTTTCTTTAGTTTTCTTTTCCGGGGTTTGTCGTATAAGGCGGACAGCAAGATAAATGTCTTCATCCGTTTGTTCACCCAGTGAACAGGAATTGGTAAGGAAAAGCGGATTAGTAGAGCCATTTAGTTGGTTACGGTAGAAGAAATTTATGAATTCGCCTTGTTCTATTGATAACTCGGTTTCCTTTACTATATATATATTTTCTTGTTTTAAGTCTTCCGTAATGGTAGCAAAGGTGTCTTCGAATTGTTTGCAGTAGCGGTTATGCAGTTTGCCTATCTGTTTTAGTGTTTGGGTTGCGATGTTCTGCTCTTTTTTTATGTTTTTATCGGCGTATTCTACTATGCGGTTTAGTGTAGCTACACGAACTCGGAAAAACTCGTCGAGGTTGTTGGAATAAATACCTAAAAAGGTGAGTCGTTCCAGTATCGGAACTTCCGGTCGGGTTGCTTCAAGTAAGATACGATGGTTGAAGTACATCCAACTGATGTCCCGCTCTATATAGAGGTTTTGAGATTTCTCTTCGTCTGATTTCATGAGAGTGAGTATCTATAAATTTGTTTTTGCAAAAGTACGGGAGTGAGATGTAATGAATATTACATTTTTGCTATGAACTTATTACAAAACTTGTTTGTTGTTTTAATATGTAGATAGAAACACGTATATTCGCAAAAGGATTGGGCTGAAGCCTGTTAAAAATAGATAGAAAATTATGAAAACGATGAATTATTCTCTTGTCCGTATTGTCTGTGCATTGATTATCGGTTTAGTACTTGTTCTCTGGCCGGATGTTGCGGTGCAGTATCTTGTGATTACACTTGGGGTATTGTTTCTTATTCCCGGTTTGATTTCTCTTATCAGTTATTTCGGATCCAAACCCGAGGAAGGTGTGTCGCGCCGTTTCCCGATAGAAGGAACGGGTAGCTTGCTTTTCGGCCTTTGGTTGATAATAATGCCGGCTTTCTTTGCCGATGTATTGATGTTCCTTTTAGGATTCATATTGATTTTGGGAGGTGTACAGCAGATTGCCTCACTTTCGATGGCACGCCGTTGGACAATAGTGCCCGGTGCATTCTATGTGGTGCCGTCTCTTATCCTGCTTGCCGGTATTGTGGCGTTGTTCAATCCCACAGGAGCACGTAACACGGCATTTATGATTATTGGTATCAGTAGTCTTGTTTACGCAGTTTCCGAATTGATCAATTGGTTTAAGTTTACCCGTCGTAAACCGCAGAAACCTGTATCGGATGATATAGAGGATGCAAAGATTATAGAATAAGAAATAAGAAGAGGCCTGCCTCACGGCAATCCTCCTCTGCAAACTTAAAACAACCAACAAAAGAAATAAGAAATAGTGATTAGTGTCATGCTTCATGTATAGCGTAGCTGTTTATCACTAATCCCTATTCTGTTATTCCTTATTTACGTCTATCTGATAAATAATAATTCCCTGTATTTGGGAAGTGTCCACATCTGATTGTCGACAATGAGTTCGAGTTTGTCGATGTGGTAACGGATTTCTTCCAGAGCCGGTACGATAGTGTCGTGATAGGCAATGGCTTTTTCGCGTTCACTCTCTATTTTGTTTGCTACTTTTCGGGCTTCTACCATAGCATCTACATGCTCTTTTATGAATGCGGTACGGTCAGCTATCTCTTCGATAAGTTCCAGATTTTTGGCAGATAATCTGGCGGCTTTTTCTTCGGGGAAGAGAGATTTCATTTTGTATACATTATCTATCAAATCCGTTTGATACCGGGTGGCAACCGGGATGATGTGGTTCATTGCCAGATCTCCTAATACACGGGCTTCGATTTGGATTTTCTTTGTATACGTTTCCCATTTCACCTCATTGCGGGCTTCCAGTTCTTTTTTCGTCATTACACCGACCGATTCGAATAGGGAGATTGTTTCCGGTTTCAGATAATTGTCGAAAATGCGGGGTACGCTGGTCTCGCAATCCAAACCACGCCTCATGGCTTCTTCTTTCCATTCGTCACTGTATCCGTTGCCATCGAAGTGAATGGCTTTGCATTCTTTAATGTATTTACGGATGATTTCGAGGATAGCAGAGATTTTCGGTTCTCCTTTTTCTATCAGAGTATCGACATCTTTCTTAAACTTTTTCAATTGAGCGGCAACAGCAGAGTTCAAGGCAATCATGGCACTGGCACAGTTGGCTTCCGAACCTACTGCACGGAACTCAAAGCGGTTTCCGGTGAAGGCAAAAGGAGAGGTACGATTCCGGTCGGTGTTATCGATTAGGAGTTCCGGAATCTGTGGAATATCCAGTTTCATACCCTGTTTCCCACCGAGACTTACCAAGTCGTCTTTCGTACTTTCCTCGATATGTTCCAGTACTTGTGACAACTGTTTTCCGAGGAAGGAAGAGATGATTGCAGGAGGTGCTTCATTGGCACCCAGGCGATGGGCGTTTGTTGCGCTTGAAATGGATGCTTTTAATAATCCGTTGTGATGGTAGACGGCCATCAACGTGTTGACTACAAATGTCACAAAACGGAGGTTGTCTTCCGGTGTTTTACCCGGTCCCATCAACAGGATACCTGTATCTGTACCCAATGACCAGTTGTTGTGTTTTCCACTGCCATTTACACCCTTGAACGGTTTTTCATGTAGCAATACGCGGAATCCGTGACGGCGGCTTACCTTACGCATCAGTGACATGATGAGCAGGTTGTGATCGTTTGCCAGATTACATTCTTCGAAGATGGGAGCCAACTCGAACTGGTTCGGGGCAACTTCGTTATGACGGGTCTTGACGGGTATTCCTAATTTTAAGGCCTCAATTTCGAGATCTTTCATGAAAGCTGCCACACGGGTAGGGATAGCACCGAAATAATGGTCTTCCAACTGTTGGTTTTTAGCGCTGTCGTGCCCCATCAGTGTACGGCCTGTCATCAATAAATCGGGACGGGCGGCATAAAGACCTTCATCCACCAGAAAGTATTCTTGTTCCCAACCCAAGTAGGCGATTACTTTCTTCACCTCCGGATTGAAATAATGGCAAACATCGACGGCCGCTTTATCTACTGCCCTCAGTGCTTTGAGAAGCGGTGCCTTGTAATCGAGCGATTCGCCTGTATAAGCTATGAAAATAGTGGGGATGCACAAAGTATCGTCTACGATGAATGCCGGTGATGAGGGATCCCATGCGGAGTATCCGCGTGCTTCGAATGTATTGCGTATACCGCCATTGGGGAAGGAAGAAGCATCCGGCTCTTGCTGAACGAGCAATTTGCCTGTAAACTCTTCCATCATTCCTCCTTTGCCATCGTGCTCTACAAAAGCATCATGTTTTTCGGCTGTACCTTCGGTGAGTGGAGCAAACCAGTGCGTATAATGAGTAGCTCCCATTTCAATGGCCCACTTTTTCATTCCGGCAGCCACTTCATCGGCAATACTACGATCCAGCGGAGCACCGTTATCAATTACGTCAGTCAGTTTGTTGTACACTCTGCTTGACAGATACTTGAACATCTTCTCTTTGTTGAACACATACTTCGCGAAATATTCCGAAGGGCGTTCTGTGGGAGTAACCACTTCCACCGCTTTCTTCTTGAAAGCTGTCTCTACAACTCTGAATCTAAGTTTTGACATAAGCTTTAGGGATTTATGAATTATGAAATTGTGAATTTATGATTTTTATGGTTCATGAATTATGGTTTATCGATTTATGAACAACCTATGCTGTTGATCTGCATAGCAATTCATAGTTCATAAATCATAATCCATAAATCATCAGTTGTATGCCGACTCTCCGTGCTCGTAAATGTCGAGTCCTTCTTCTTCGATACGTGCCGGAACACGTAACCCGTGAATCTTATCGAGCGACTTGAAGATGATGAAACCCATGCCGGCCGCCCAACAACCTACGATCACGGCACCGAATAGCTGTGCTCCGAAGAATCCGAATGTACCTGTATAGAATACACCTTCACTTGTGGAGAATAATCCGGTGAGTATCGTTCCGAGAAAACCGCAGACACCATGCACCGAACTTGCACCTACCGGATCGTCTATCCTTAACACCTTGTCGATAAAATCGACTGAGAATATCATAACAATACCGCAGATAGCGCCAATCAGTACAGCTCCCGTTGCCGATACACAGTCACATCCGGCTGTAATGCCTACCAGTCCGGCGAGGACACCGTTCAATGTGAATGACAGAGACGGCTTCCCGTATCGCCACCAACTCACTGTCAGGGCAAAGAATCCACCGGCGCAAGCAGCGAGGTTGGTAGTGAGAAATACGTGTGAGATGGCTATCTGATCGGTTGTGGCGGCGGCTGCCAATTGTGAGCCGGGATTGAAACCGAACCAGCCGAACCAAAGGATAAATACGCCTAAAGCGGCAATCGTAAGGTTATGTCCGGGAATGGCTCTTGATTTTCCGTCTTTTCCGTATTTCCCGATACGCGGACCGAGAATGGCAGCGCCTGTCAGGGCTATCCAGCCACCTACGGAGTGTACCACCGTTGAACCGGCAAAGTCGTGGAAAGTCGTTCCGAAAAGGTTCATCATGAAAGAATCTGCTTCACCGTTCATCAGCCAGCCGCCACCCCATGTCCAGTGCCCGGAGATGGGGTAGATCAGTACACTGATGAAGACTGTGTAGATGAGGTACATGGAGAACTTGGTACGTTCCGCCATAGCTCCCGAAACGATGGTGGCTGCTGTGGCACAAAATACCGTCTGGAACACCAGAAAGCCTTCGGATGGCAATCCTCCGCCATCATAGAATGAAAGGTCGAAGAAGTGTGGTATCCCGATGAATCCGCCTGCGCCGAACATCAGGCCGAAACCGATAAACCAATAGAGCAGGGAGCCGAACATGAAATCGACGAAGTTTTTCATTAGGATGTTGGCAGTGTTTTTTACTCGTGTGAAACCGGCTTCTACCAGTGCGAATCCCGGCTGCATGAAGAATACCAGCATGGCTGCAAGCATCATCCATACGGTGTTTAATCCGTTGGCAAGTTCTTCTACGGTGTTCGGAGGCGTTTCCGTATCCGGAACTTCTATTGTTGTGGCGGCTATTTCCGTCACAGCTATTGTGGACGTTGCCGATGCATCGTTGATGGCAGTCGATATTTCCTGAGCGAGTGTTTCTGTCGCGAAGCACAGTGCAAAAAGCATAGCACCGGCTATACGCAGTGTTGTAATGCTGCGTTTTCTATATGTATCCATAATGTTAATCTGTTGATTTGTAATACCTGTTAGTACTGATGGGAAAACCCGGAGATGAATATCGGGACTTCTGTGTTTTGCCGTTTATCGTTCTTGTTCGGCATTATAAAGTGCAATGTCTCCCCGTTCGCCGGTACGGATGCGAATGGCATCTGCTATGGGGATAACGAAGATACGGCCATCACCGATTTCTCCGGTTTGCGCTGCTTTGATAATGGCCTGCACGGTTTTTTCTGCATTTTTGTCGCGTACTACTATCGAAACAAGTATTCGTTCTATGGAACTTGTGTCATACACTACGCCACGGTAGATGCGCCCCTGACGTGATTTACCTATACCTCTTACATCGTAATAAGAGAACCATTCGATGTCCGCTTCCAGAAGTGCATCTTTCACCTCCTCGAACTTGGTTTTACGGATAATTGCTTCAATCTTTTTCATATACCTTATTGAATTAATGTGTTTTTGTCGTAAATCCTTAGAAACTCATACCGAATATCAGATATGTCTTGTCCATAACGGGCGATACGATGAACTGCACAAAGATGGGGATCAAGAAACTGTCCGTCACTTTTACCTCTTTGGCCGCTTTCAGCGAAATGTCCGTGAAGCCGCTTATCTTCTCACCTGTGTACATGTAAGACTTGGTGGATATGCCTACGGAGGGAGTCAGTGTAACCTTCCCCGGACAGGCAATGTCATATGCGGCATTGAAATAGGCTGAAAAATTCTGATCGCCATCCGGATTCTTGTCTGCTCCGGCAAACATCATGGCTGCCGAGAGGGTCAGAGGAACTTTATCGCCGAAGTTGTAACTCAATGCGCCTTCAAAATAGTGGCTCTCTTTGTAATGCCCGTATTTGCCACTTTCACCGGACCACCAATAGTCGGTCACTGCAATGCCGAATCTACCAATGCCATATGCCAACGTGAGATCGAGTTCTTTGGGTTCGAGGTCTGTGACACTGGTACTTCCCCAGGCTGATAAGGATATTCCTTTGTAAGCCAGTCCTAAAGAGGGCTGGACAGAAGTGCCCGATGCCTGGTCGAAACCACGCCATACATATTTGCTTACTACCTCGGCACCCAGTGAAATCTCAAATTTGTCTTGTGCCGTCACTGTTGCCGGAATAAGCATGCTCAATAACGCTACTGCTACTCCCCTTAATTTTCCGTTAATTGTCGTTTTCATCGTCTTTTTACCTTTATGATAGAAAATTGTGGATGTACGGTCCAACTTTTATATATAGTAGCGCGCAAGTACTATCTCATTTTATCTGTAAATCGTCCATTGGAAGATAAAAGTTGTGGAGGTGTGTTATTTTCGTTTTTTTCATTCTTGACTTTCCGGTTTCCTTTTTTCCGGTTTTCTTTTATATCTTTAAATCCACTGCTTTATCCGTCTCATGGCTTCTATGCAATCGTGACGTTCGCCAAATGCCGTAAGGCGGATGTATCCTTCACCGCTCGGCCCGAAGCCTATGCCCGGCGTACCTACCACGTTTGCTTCGTAAAGCAGTTGGTCGAAGAATTTCCAAGAGCTTGTTCCATTCGGGGTTTTCACCCAGAGGTAAGGAGCGTTGACTCCTCCGTAGACTTTCAGCCCAGTACTTTCCAGTCCCTCTTTCATGATACGGGCATTGTCCATATAGTACTGGATGGTTGCCTGTATTTGCTTTTTGCCTTCCGGAGTATAGATGGCTTCGGCCGCCCGTTGGGTGATATAGGAAGTGCCGTTGAACTTGGTGCTTTGGCGGCGGTTCCATAAGCGGTTTAGCGGAATGCGGTCGCCTTCGAGGGTGGCTGCGGTGAGTTCCTTCGGTACCACTGTGTATCCACAGCGTATGCCCGTAAAACCTGCCGTTTTTGAGAAGCTCCGGAATTCGATGGCACATTTTTTCGCTCCTTTTATCTCGTAAATGGAATGCGGCACGTCTGTTTCTTGTATATATGCTTCATAGGCGGCGTCGAATAATATCAGTGTGTCATTGGCCAACGCATAATCCACCCACTTTTTCAGTTCTGCTTTCGTTAATGTTGTTCCTGTCGGGTTATTCGGGTAGCACAAATAAACGATATCGATACGCTTATCCGGTATTGCGGGGATGAAGTTGTTCTCGCTGGTGCAGGGCATGTAGGTCACATTGCTCCATCTTCCGGTAGCTTCCTCTAATACGCCTGCCCGTCCGCACATCACGTTGCTGTCGATGTATACCGGATAGATGGGATCTGTTACGCCTACGCTGTTGTCGTGACGGAGGATGTCTCCGATGTTTCCCGTATCGCTTTTGGCACCGTCGTTGATAAACACCTCCGAGTTGGCAAGGTGGATGCCACGTGGGGCATAGTCATTTTTTATCACCGCTTCGATGAGGAAGTCATATCCCTGTTCCGGGCCGTATCCCCGGAATGTTTCGGCGTGTGCCATCTCTTCTACGGCTTTATGCATCGCTTCGACGCACGCCGGGGCCAGCGGACGGGTTACGTCTCCGATGCCCAGTCGGATGATGTCCTGTTTCGGATGTGTTATTTTGAACGTATTTACCCTTTTCGCGATGTCCGAGAACAGATAACTGCCCGGTAGTTTTAAAAAATGTTCGTTTACGAGTGCCATATTGTTCTTGTTTTAAGTTTTGTTTTTATTCAATTAGTTATCCTGATACCTGTCTTTTTATCCTTATTTTTTTGTTGCTATTCTTCTATTTTTAGGATACCGTCGAAAATCTTTACGGCAGGGCCGGTCATCCATACGTGATTTGTCTGCTCATCCCATTCGATGGTCAGTGTGCCGCCATCCATAATAATATCTGTTTTTCTGCCGGTTTTACCTTCTATGAAGGCGGCCACTGCGGTGGCGCATGCTCCTGTTCCGCAGGCTTGGGTGATGCCTGAGCCCCGTTCCCATACGCGCATTCTTATTCTGTTTTTGTCTAATACTTGTGCGAATTCCACGTTGGTGCGGTCGGGAAAGAGCGGATCATTTTCCAGTTTGGGACCTATCTCCGGGAGGTCTATCTCATCTATATTTTCGACAAAAGTAATCAGATGCGGGTTTCCCATTGACACAGTGGTAGATACATAAGGCAGTTTGTCTCTGAAATCAATAGTTCCCGTGTCTTGTGGTTCACTCATGTCTACTGTTACCGTTGCCACTTTGCCGTCTTCTACTTGGAGTTTCAGCAGTTTGATCCCCGAGAGCGTATCCAGTGTTATGGTTGTTTTCGTAGTCAATCCATATTCGAACAGATACTTTCCGATACAACGGCTTGCGTTTCCACACATCATGGCTTCCGAACCGTCTGCGTTGAAAATGCGCATGCTAAAATCTGCTTTGTCGGATGTGTCAATCAATACAAGTCCGTCGCTTCCTATTCCCGTGTGGTATGCGCTCCATTCAACCGCACGCTTTTCAGGATCTGCAATTGGATATTTGATGGCGTTTATATAAATATAATCGTTTCCCGCTCCATGCATTTTTGTGAATTGAATTGTTCTTGTCATTTTGTTGTTTATTGATTGTTTATCCTATCCTTTTGTTTTATTATAATGCAAAGATATGACTTTTTGCTCTGTAATTGGTTCGAATTTAGATCGAATATCTATTTATTTTTCTGCTACTTTCAGTCTTTTTTTATAGGGGCTTTTATTCTTTTAATTTGAAACAAGAAAGCCTTCTATTTAAATAAACTATTATCCGGCCTTTTTGTTTTGCATATTTTTCCGGTATATATGAAAGAAATAATATCTTGATTTAGATCAATCTGAGGTGGCGTTTAGTGAAACAATGTGTTGCCGGTTTGGTGGTATAGGCGGTTCGAAACTGCGGAATATCACATGGAATGTATCTTTTTCCTCTATCTTGACCTTTTTGCCGCATTTCTTTATTTGTCGGTGTTTGAGGAGGAAAGTTTGTTCCAGTTATTATGAACCGTGCAAAGCACAGCTAAGCACCATTCTCAGGAGTGCTTTGCACGGTTCATATGGATTGTATGGATAGTGCTTAGAGAAGATAAGCACCCTGCTTGGGTTTACCGGTGTGGCATGTTGTTTCTGCCAGCGACGTTTCATCCCCTATATATCCGGTGTATAAGGCGTTCGAAGGATGAATTATTGAAATTCGATAAGGCATGATGAAACCTTTTTCTATTTCTTTTGTTGATGCAGTATAATTAAAAAAGTAAATAAATGATGGACGATGTAACTAAACGATTAGAAGAAGCAGCCCAGACCAATCATCTGGTTTTGATTTTATTTTATGCAGATTGGTCTCCCCACTATGAATGGTTGGAACCGGTTATTAATGCATATGAAAAGAGAGTCGTCGAACTTGTAAAAGTGAATATTGAAAGTGACAAAGCTGTTGCAGATTCTTATAATATAGAAACTGTTCCGGCTTTTGTGTTACTGCACCGTGGAAAGGAATTGTGGCGGCAAATCGGGGAACTGACTGTTGATGAATTCCGGCTGGTATTGGAAGAGTTCTGAAATTGGTGATGTAATTGGTGTGATAAGCGGACTAATGACAAGAGATAAACAGGCTGCACTATATGCTGCATGGCACTAATCACTTATCATTGATCCGCTTATCACTAATTCATTATTTCACTCTTTCATTATTTCATTCAGCAATACCGGTTCATTAGTCGTGATGAAATCAACCTTCTTTTCGATAAGCCATTTCATGTCTTTTTCTTTATTGACTGTCCAGACGTTTACTTTCATGCCGAGATCGTGGCATTCTTTTATCCATTCGGGATGTTTTCGGAAGACGTTCAGATGATAGTCCGGTCCGGCACACCCCATCTCTTTCAGTTCTTTCGGGGGTAGTTTGCCATCCAGATAAAAGACAGGAGTTCCGGCAGGAGTCAGGCGGATAAATTCCTTAGTGGCATGCAATGAAAAGGTAATGTATTCCATTCTGTCGTTCAGCCCGAGTTTTTTCACCATCGCCACTATCTTTTCTACGGCTTTCGTTTCCCGTTCCGGGCTGCTGAGTTCTTTCAGTTCCAGAATCAGGCGTGTCTTGGTTTTTAGAGCAGCTTTGAGATATTGTTCAAGGGTAGGGAGGCTCTCGCCGTTATCCAGCTTCAGTGAAGTAAGGTTTGCTGCCGTAGAGCGTTCCATGCTTTTTAGCTTGAAAACAGGATCATGGTTCACCACAAGCTTATCATCTGCCGTGAGCCACACATCGAATTCGGAACCGTAGCAGCCGATAGAATCGGCTTTAAGAAGAGCGGCAATGCTGTTTTGTGCCGAACCGTCTGTTTTCCAATAGCCGCGATGGGCGATAACCTGAGTTTGGGCCATTACGCCGCATGTTGATAGGACGAGTGCGGAGGCAAGTAGAATCTTTTTTATTTTCATCATATGCAAATAGTTTTTTTACTATGTTGCAAAAGTAAGGAAAGAAAGTCTTGATTGTTTTACATCATTATTAAATCTTAGTTAATATATCAAGATTCATTTTTACGGAGAAAGCTATGTCTGCCGCACCATAAAAACATGCTATATTGATTCCGAAGGCTGTTTTTAACATGTGTGCATAGCCACCTGCCTGTCTTTAGTTTCTTAATATGGATCGCTAATATTCAGTTTTCAATTTAATCCCCAATGCCTTAGACAAAGAAAGGAAGCTGGAAAGTTGCATATCTGTTTCGTCTTTCTACTAATTTCGAGCATAATATCTGTTTTCTTGCTTTTTATTTACATAAATGAAACCAATTAGTTACATTTATGTAAATAAAAAGCAAGAAAATAACGGTCATTGTTGGAGACACTTTCAATATGCTTCTTCGTGTATCCCTTTTACGGCCCGTCCACTGGGTTCGTTTTTGCCTTGGAAGGTGGTATCCCAAGCCAGTGCTTCTGCTGTGGAGCAGGCTACACTGGGCACGCTCGGCACGCTTTTCGCTGCCGATGCGCTGGGGAAGTGCTCTTCGAAAATACTACGATAATAATATTCCTCTTTGTTCTGTGGCGTGTGGATGGGAAAACGTTTGGCAGCCTGTGCCATTTGTTCGTCGCTTACGGCTGTTGCGGTGATGGCTTTCAGCGTATCTATCCAGTTGTATCCTACACCATCGCTAAATTGTTCTTTTTGACGCCAGACCACACTTTCCGGTAGCATATGTGCAAAGGCTTCGCGTACTATTTTCTTTTCAATCACCTTTCCCGATGCCATCTTGGCCTCCGGATTGAGACGCATGGCAACGTCCAGAAATTCTTTGTCGAGGAATGGGACACGTCCTTCTACACCCCAAGCGGCAAGGCTCTTGTTGGCACGCAGGCAGTCGTAAAGATACAGCTTGGAGATTTTGCGTACGGTCTCTTCATGGAAAGCACGGGCGTCCGGTGCTTTATGGAAGTAGAGATAACCGCCGAATATCTCGTCCGCTCCTTCACCGCTAAGTACCATTTTGATTCCCATCGACTTGATGACACGTGCCAGCAGATACATCGGTGTAGAGGCACGTACGGTAGTCACATCGTAAGTCTCGATAAAATAGATTACATCACGTAGTGCATCGAGCCCTTCTTGAATGGTATAGTTTATTTCGTGATGGACGGTTCCGATATATTCGGCTACCTCACGAGCCTTACTGAGATCGGGAGCACCTTTCAAGCCAATGGCGAAAGAGTGTAGCTGTGGCCACCAGGCATCACTGGCACCATCTGTTTCAATGCGTTTGGCTGCATATTTCTTGGCGATGGCCGAAATGACGGAGGAATCCAGACCGCCGCTTAACAATACCCCATAAGGGACATCACTCATTAATTGGCGATGTACAGCTGCTTCAAGGGCATCATGTACATCGGATACATGGGCAGTGTTGGTTTTCACAGCTTCATAATCCATCCAGTCGCGGGTATACCAACGTTTCATTTTTTGTTCTTTACTATGGTAATAGTGTCCCGGAAGGAAGGGTTCGTAATCTTCGCAGAAACCTTCGAGAGCTTTCAATTCACTGCCTACATACACCTTTCCATCTGCATCATACCCGATATAAAGAGGTATAACGCCGATAGGGTCGCGGGCAATGAGAAACTCGTCTTTTTCTTCATCGTAGAGTGCGAATGCGAAAATACCGTTAAGCTCTTCCAAGAAGTGTATGCCTTTGTCTTTATAAAGCGCAAGTATCACTTCGCAATCGCTTCCTGTCTGAAATTCATAACGTCCGGCATATTGTGCACGTATGTCCCGATGATTGTATATCTCACCGTTTACGGCAAGTACCACTTTATGGTCGGGCGAGTAGAGAGGTTGCCCTCCACTTTCCGGGTCGACGATAGAAAGGCGTTCGTGTGCCAGGATGGCACTGCCGCCTACATAGATACCACTCCCAAGGATTTGCTTGCCATCCGGAGAATACAATGGTTGTCCGCCACTTTCCGGATCGACGATGGAAAGACGTTCGTGAGCCAGGATGGCACTGCCGCCTACATAAATACCACTCCAGTCCGGTCCGCGATGACGGATTTTTTGTGCCATACGCAATGCTTTGTCCCGCAATTCTTTCGACTGGTTCTTTATATTGAATATTCCTGCTATTCCACACATGATTTTGAGATTTATGGTTTATGAATTATGATTTCTGGATTTGTGAATTATGAATTATGGCTTTTTGCTGCCCCCCGTTAAGCCGGTCTTTTCCTTTTCTGATAGCTTCTTCTGATAGCTTCGGTCATGATTTCTAATTTATAAATCATAAATCAGTTTCGCTACTCTGCGTCCTTCTGCCATTGCACGTACTACGAGACTGGCTCCTGTTGCCGCATCACCGGCTATGAATACATTTTCCGGATATTCCGGCTGTTCCGGTTTCAGGAATCCCATGGCAAGTAATACCATATCGGCTTCAATGATTTCTTTTTTGCCGGTGGGCTTCATGACTGGTCGTCCACCTGCGGCAGGAGTGCTCCATTCTACCTCTTCTACCTCTACACCGGTGACTTTACCGTTTTTACCGATGAATCGGTTGGAAGCAAGTGACCATCGGCGCATACAGCCTTCTTCATGTGAAGAGGTCGTTTTCAGTACCACCGGCCATTGTGGCCACGGAGTCGCATCATTATGTCCGACAGGGGGCTGAGGCATGATTTCTATTTGTGTTACACTGACAGCTCCTTGTCGTACACTGGTACCTATACAGTCCGAACCGGTATCCCCTCCACCGATGACAAGTACTTTTTTCCCTTTTGCATTCACCATCTTATCTTTAGCAAAAGTCTGTCCTTCTATAATCCGGTTCTGTTGTGATAACATTTCCAATGCAAAATGGATTCCTTTCAGTTCACGTCCCGGTATGGAAAGATCGCGAGGCGTTTCTGCACCGGTACAAATACAGTAAGCATCGAATCCTTCGGGCAGATGAGCCGTGTCTATCGCTGTATTCATTTTGAACAGAATCCCTTCGGCTTTTAATATTTCCATGCGGCGGTCGATGATGTTTTTATTCAGTTTGAAGTTCGGAATACCGAAACGGAGTAGGCCGCCCGGTGCTTCTGCCTTATCGAAAAGGGTGACGGTATATCCTTTTCTGTTCAACTGATTGGCAGCTACCAATCCCGTTGGGCCGGCACCGATTATTGCTACCCGTTTTCCATTACGTACGGGTATTACCGGAGTGATATATCCTTCACGAAAAGCGGCTTCTACAATAGCGGCTTCATTTTCGCGAATGGTTACCGGTTCGTCACACGATAGCTTTAGTACACAGCTTTTTTCGCAAAGGGCAGGACAGATGCGTCCTGTAAATTCTGGAAAATCACATGTGGCAGCCAAGATTTCATAAGCCTCTTTCCACTTTCCCTTGTAGAGAGCATCCTGCCATTCGGGTTGCTTGTTGCCTAATGGACAAGCCCAATGGCAGAAAGGTACTCCACAATCCATGCAGCGCGATGCTTGTAGTTTCCGGTCGTGGGTATTAAGGGTTTGCTCTACTTCTCCATAATCGGTGATACGTTCGTGTACGGGGCGGTATCCGGCCTCCTGACGGTGTATGGTTAAAAATGCTTTTGAATCTCCCATGATGGTTTACGATTTTACGATTTACAATTTACGATTGAAATTACCATTTTGATTTACGATTTTACGATTTACGAATTACGATTGAATTTACCATCTATTTGCGACTGAAGTCATTCTACTTGTTCATTTAAAGAAGTAACTTCAATCGTAATTCGTAAATTGTCTAATCGTAAATCCTAATAGTCTCTTTGCATATCCGCAATCTTCTGTTGCAATTTCCGTATTTGCTCTTCCTGTAGCACCTTTTTGTATTCGATGGGCACTACTTGTATGAATTCGTCTACATAGCGGTTCCAGTCATCGAGTAGGATACGTGCTTGTTTACTACCGGTATATAAATAATGTTGCCGGATGAGCTCATGTAATTCTTTGCGATAACTTGCTTCTTCGATGAGAGATAATTCTACCATCTCCATGTTGCAGAAATAATCGAAATTCCCTTCTTTGTTCCATACGTATGCTACTCCGCCGCTCATGCCGGCTGCAAAGTTTCGTCCGGTTTGTCCCAGTACTACTACACGTCCACCTGTCATGTATTCACAGCAATGGTCTCCTACGCCTTCTACTACGGCGATGGCTCCCGAGTTACGGACGGCGAAACGTTCACCTACGCGTCCATTGATGTAGACTTCTCCACTGGTGGCACCATATAATAAAGTGTTACCGGCTATCGTGTTTTTTTCTGCTTCAAAATTGCTTCGTACCGGCGGTAGTACGGATATGCGGCCGCCACTCAATCCTTTGCCGAGGTAGTCATTGGCCTCTCCTTCCAGTTTGAAGTTGACTCCCGGAGTAAGAAATACACCGAACGATTGTCCGGCAGAACCTTTGAATTTTATATTCAGTGTGTGTTCCGGCAGACCGTTTTCGCCATATTTGGCAGCGATTGCACCCGAAAGCATGGCGCCTACGGCGCGATCCGTATTGGCAATCGTGTATTCCAGTGAGATTTCCTTCTGATACTCAATGGCATCTTGTGCGGCATGAAGTATTTCTACATCTTTGACGGTAGAAATACCGTGATCCTGATCGGTGACATGGCGGATAGCAGCGTTGTTGTCTACTCGTGCCAGTAATTTACTGAAGTCGATGAGCGCATGTTTGGGATTTCCATTATCGGCTTTGCGCTCGATGAGGTCGGTGCGCCCGATAAGATCATCCAGTCTTTCCACACCGATTTCGGCAAGATACTCCCTTACTTCTTGTGCCAAGAAAGTGAAGAAGTTGACCAGATATTCACTCCGGCCGTGAAAACGCTTACGCAATTCTTCATTTTGAGTGGCAACGCCTACCGGACAGGTATTCATGTGACATTTACGCATCATTACGCAACCCAGTACGATCAATGCCGAAGTTGCAAATCCGAATTCTTCGGCACCCAGCATAGCCATTAGTACGATGTCGCGTCCGGTTTTCAACTGCCCGTCTACTTGTAGCATGACTTGCCCGCGCAGTCCGTTCAATACCAAAGTCTGTTGTGCTTCGCTCAGTCCCAATTCCGGTGAAATGCCGGCATAACGAATGGAAGAAGCGGGAGAAGCGCCTGTACCGCCTTCCGCACCCGATATCACGATGAGATCGGCCTTTGCTTTCGCCACGCCGGCGGCGATTGTTCCTATTCCGCTTTCTGCTACCAGCTTTACGCTGATTTTGGCTTTCGGATTTACATTTTTTAAATCGAAGATAAGCTGTGCCAGATCCTCTATGGAGTAGATGTCATGATGGGGCGGGGGAGATATGAGTGAGATGCCCGGTATGGAATGGCGGGTTTTAGCTATCACCTGGTCCACCTTGTATCCCGGTAACTGCCCGCCTTCGCCGGGCTTTGCTCCTTGGGCTATTTTAATCTGTATTTCATCCGCATTGACAAGATATTCCGTTGTTACCCCAAAGCGTCCGGAAGCTACTTGCTTGATGGCACTTCGCAGGCTTGTTCCATCCGCACGGGGGATGAAACGTGCTGCATCTTCTCCACCTTCGCCTGTATTGCTACGTCCGTGAATTTTATTCATGGCTATTGCCATTGCTTCGTGTGCTTCACGGCTAATGGAACCATAACTCATGGCACCGGTTACGAAACGGCGCATAATATTTTCTATTGGTTCTACGCGGTCTATGTTGATGGGGTTACGTTTGAATGCAAAGAAGTCTCGCAAAAAAATGGGGGCTTCTTTGTTGTCTACCATAGAAGTAAACTCTTTGAATTTTTTGTAACTACCCAAACGCGTAGCCAGTTGCAGTGTGCTGATTGTTTCCGGATTCCAAGCGTGCTTTTCTCCATCTTTCCGGAAAGAATACAACCCCCTGTTGTTTAGTTGAAAGTTGAGAGTTGAAAGTTGAAAGTTATTTGGTTGAGAGCTGTTTTGAGAGTTTGCTACGTCTTCCTGCTGCATAGAACTTTCCACTTTCAATTTTCCACTTTCAACTGAAAAAACGGCGTCTCTTGCTATTTCCTCAAGCCGGATTCCGCCGATTCGTGACGGGAGACCGCCAAAATAAGCATTGCTCAATTCCTCGCTCAGACCTATGGCCTCGAATATTTTCGCACCACGATATGAACGGATGGTGCTGATCCCCATTTTGCTCATCACTTTGAACAATCCTTTGCAGATAGCTTTGATGTAATTCTTTTCTGCAGTGGCATAGTCGAGTTGGATCTCTTTTCGGGCAACCAGTTTGTCGAGTATGGCAAAGGCCATATATGGATTCAAGGCACTTGCCCCGAAACCAAGCAACAGGGCAGCGTGCATTACTTCGCGTATCTCGCCACTTTCAACTACAAGAGCGGTTTGTACACGTTTTCCTACCGAGATAAGATGATGGTGTACGGCACTTACTGCCAGTAGCGAAGGAATGGCTGCATGCGTGGCATTCACATCCCGGTCCGTCAGTATGATATAGTTCACACCTTCCGCCACTGATTCTTCCGCCTGCTTGCATATGGTAGTTAATGCTTCCTGTAAGCCGGCCTTACCACGGGAAATTTCAAATAACATAGGCAGCTTCACCGTTTTGAACCCTTTGTAGCGGATATTGCAAAGAATATCCAATTGTGCATTGCTTAAGATAGGATGGTTGAGGCGTACCATTTTGCAGTGGCTTTCGTTTGGGGTGAGAATGTTCATTCCTACGGCACCGATATATTCCGTCAGTGACATTACCAGCTCTTCCCGGATCGGGTCGATGGGAGGATTGGTCACCTGCGCAAATTGCTGCCGGAAGTAATTGTATAGTAATTGCGGCTGATCCGAAAGTATAGCGAGCGGCGTATCATTACCCATAGAACTGATAGGTTCTGCTCCGGTAGTAGCCATCGGAGTGATAATTTTCTCGACATCTTCTTTGGAGTAGCCGAATACATGCAGCATTTGCTCGTATCTTTCTACACTGTGTGATACTTTGCGCCCGCTTTTCAGTTCGTCCAGTTCAATACGGTTAGTCGCCAACCAAGTACGGTAAGGTTTGGCATCCGCCAGTTGTTTTTTCAGTTCGTGGTCGTAGTATATTTCTCCTTTTTCCGTATCAACCAATAATATTTTTCCCGGTTGCAGGCGGCCTTTTTCTTTTATATCTCCCGGTTCGAAATCCATAACACCTACTTCACTGGCTACTACCATCATGTCATTTTTGGTGATGAGGTAGCGTGCCGGACGCAGCCCATTGCGGTCGAGCATGCCACCGGCATACCGCCCGTCACTAAATAACAGTGCGGCAGGACCATCCCAAGGTTCCATCAGGATAGAGTGGTATTCGTAGAAAGCTTTCAAATCTTCACTGATCGGATTTTTTTCATTAAATGATTCCGGTACGAGCATTGCCATTGCATGCGGCAGGCTGAGTCCGGACATAACGAGAAACTCCAAGACATTATCCAGTGATGCACTGTCGCTCATGCCCGGTTGGATAATGGGACGTATCTCTTTGATGTCGCCGAGGGCAGGAGAAGAGAGTACGCTTTCGCGTGCTTCCATCCATCCGCGATTTCCCCTGATTGTGTTTATTTCGCCATTGTGTGCCAGTAGGCGAAAGGGCTGCGCTAATCCCCATGTAGGAAAAGTATTAGTACTGAAACGGGAGTGTACCAATGCCAGCCCACTGGTGAAGTAACTGTTTGTAAGGTCCGGGAAGTAGTTGCGCAATTGCAACGATGAGAGCATACCTTTATATATAATGCTTTTGGTTGAGAGCGAAACGATATAAAAATCTTCTTTCCCGGAGATTGTTGATTTCATTATCCGGTTTTCGATCTTTTTCCTTATTATATATAATTTCCGGTCGGCTGTTTCCGTTTCTGTGAATCCGGTGATAAATGCCTGTTTGATTTCCGGCTCTGCTGTTAATGCCGACTCTCCTAAAATTTCGGAACAAGTAGGTACATTACGCAGGTGCATCAACGTGAGTCCTTCTTTTTCTATCTCTTCGATGATGATACTCAGGATGTCTGCCTGTGCCTTGGTGTTTTTAGGCAGAAAGAGCAGTCCGGTGCCGTAACGCCCTTTTTCGGGGACAGGGATACCTTGCAACAAGATAAATTCATGGGGAATCTGTAACAAGATACCTGCGCCGTCTCCTGTTTTGTTGTCAGCTCCTTCAGCACCGCGATGACGCATGTTTTCGAGCACTTTTAGTGCCGACTCTACGATATCATGCGATTTTTCTCCATGAATGTTTACCAACATGCCAACTCCGCATGCATCGTGTTCATTTGCTGCATCATACAATCCCAACTGTTCGGGTTGTCGTTGGTAAGGTGATTTCTTTGTTTGGCTGATAAAAAGTTCTCTTTTTCTCATTCTTTTTAGCTTTATTGTATGATAATACCAGTTTTATCTATCAAAATGTTTTGCAAAAATATGGATTTAATTTCATAATGATACTATTTATTTGGTTTTGTGTTACACGATTTCGATTGATCTCGTTTAGTGGTGATAATTTGAAAGTGGGCAGTCTTGTTTTTGCGTTAATATGAAAGTGTGGAAAGTTGTTTTGGTTTTAATTTGTAATTTCTTTCTTTTTGAGATTAAAATAATAGAAAAATTAACGTTTTGATATAAAAATCACTTTTTCCTATTCTTATGTCTATATTTTATAGAAAAACTAATCTTTGTGTTATTAATAATATGTATATTTGCTCCCGAAAACAAAAAAATAGGATAATATGTGTGGAATTGTAGGCTACATTGGTAAAAAAGAAGCCTACCCCATCCTTGTAAAAGGTTTGAAGCGATTGGAATATCGTGGATATGACAGTGCCGGGGTAGCATTAATCAGTAACAACCAGCAGTTAAATGTGTATAAGACGAAAGGAAAAGTCTCCGATCTTGAAAATTTTGTCACACAAAAAGACATTTCTGGCAATATCGGTATTGCGCATACGCGATGGGCCACTCACGGAGAACCTTGTTCTGCTAATGCTCATCCTCATTATTCCTCCTCCGAAAATCTCGCTCTCATCCATAACGGTATCATTGAAAACTACGCCGTTCTTAAAGAAAAACTTCAGGCCAAAGGCTATACATTTAAAAGCAGTACCGATACGGAAGTACTCGTACAATTAATCGAATACATGAAGGTGACCAATCATCTGGATTTGCTGACCGCCGTACAACTGGCACTGCGTGAGGTGATCGGTGCATACGCCATTGCCGTATTGGAAAAAGACCGTCCGGACGAGATCATTGCTGCCCGTAAAAGTAGTCCGTTGGTGGTGGGTATTGGTGAAGATGAGTTTTTTCTGGCTTCAGATGCCACGCCCATTGTAGAATATACGGATAAAGTGGTTTATCTGGAAGATGAGGAAATTGCTGTCATACACAGGGGCAAGGAACTAAAGGTGGTTAATCTTAATAATGTGGAAATGACACCCGAAGTGACTAAAGTGGAACTTAACCTGGGACAGCTTGAGAAAGGCGGTTACCCACATTTTATGTTGAAAGAGATTTTCGAACAGCCCGATTGCATTCATGATTGTATGCGCGGACGTGTCAATGTGGAAGGTACCAGTGTTGTGCTTTCTGCCGTTATCGACTATAAGGAAAGGCTTTTGAAAGCAAAACGCTTTATTATTGTGGCTTGTGGAACCTCTTGGCATGCCGGATTGATCGGCAAGCATCTGATCGAAAGTTTCTGCCGTATACCGGTGGAGGTAGAATACGCCTCTGAATTTCGTTATCGTGATCCGGTGATTGGTGAAGATGATGTTGTGATCGCCATTTCGCAAAGTGGCGAGACGGCCGATACATTGGCAGCCGTAGAATTGGCAAAAAGTCGCGGTGCGTTTATTTACGGCATTTGTAATGCGATCGGTTCATCCATTCCGCGTGCCACACATACCGGTTCGTACATCCACGTAGGACCGGAGATTGGCGTGGCATCCACTAAAGCATTTACCGGGCAGGTCACTGTACTCACAATGCTGGCTTTGACATTGGCACGTGAAAAACAGACCATCGATGAGGCTCATTTTCTCAGTGTTGTGCGTGAACTGAATTTCATCCCTGAAAAAATGAAAAAAGTATTGAAACTAAATGATGAAATAGCAGAATTATCTAAAATATTCACGTATGCGCATAATTTTATCTATCTTGGTCGCGGATATTCGTATCCGGTAGCTTTGGAAGGCGCTTTGAAGCTGAAAGAAATCTCATATATCCATGCTGAAGGGTATCCTGCTGCCGAGATGAAGCATGGTCCCATTGCATTGATCGACGCGGAGATGCCGGTAGTGGTGATTGCCACTCAAAACGGTATGTACGAAAAAGTGCTTAGTAATATACAGGAAATCAAGGCCCGTAAAGGAAGAGTGATAGCTGTTGTTACCGAGGGAGACACGGTGATAAGCAAGATAGCCGATTATTGCATTGAACTTCCCGAAACACTGGAATGTCTCGATCCGTTGGTTACTACTGTGCCTTTGCAGTTGCTGGCCTATCATGTAGCTGTGTGCAAAGGTATGGATGTGGACCAGCCGAGAAATCTGGCGAAGTCGGTAACGGTAGAATAATGTGCCAATGAGGCAATTTGTCGATTAGCCAATGTGGCAATGAAGGGATTTGCCAATGAACTGAAAATAAATAATATCAATAATTAATATATTGTGTGCGCAGCCAATTGGCACATTACCACATTGGCATATTGGCACATTATTATTATGGAACAATTAAAGCATGAATGTGGCGTCGCCATGATACGCCTGCTTAAGCCTTTGGAGTATTACGAAAAAAAGTATGGCACTTGGATGTACGGGTTGAATAAACTTTATCTTTTGATGGAGAAGCAACACAACCGTGGGCAGGAAGGTGCCGGACTTGCCTGTGTGAAGCTCGCTGCCAATCCCGGTGAGGAATATATGTTCCGTGAACGCGCGTTGGGGTCGGGAGCTATTACTGAAATATTTGAAACGGTACAGGGCAATTTTAAGGACCTGACTTCCGAACAGTTGCACGATGCCGGCTTTGCCAAACGTAATCTGCCCTTTGCCGGAGAGGCTTATATGGGGCATTTACGCTATTCTACTACCGGAAAATCGGGTATCTCTTATGTTCATCCTTTCTTGAGAAGAAATAACTGGCGTGCCAAGAATCTGGCACTTTGCGGTAATTTCAATATGACAAATGTGGATGAGATTTTTGCCCGTATTACAGCTATCGGTCAGCATCCCCGTAAATATGCCGATACTTATATCATGCTCGAGCAGGTAGGACATCGCCTTGATCGTGAAGTGGAGCGTCTTTTCAATCTGGCAGAGGCGGAGGGACTGACAGGTATGGGGGTGACCAACTATATCGAAGAGCATATCGATCTTGCCAACGTGCTGCGTTCTTCCAGTAAAGAGTGGGATGGGGGATATGTCATTTGCGGATTGACAGGAAGCGGTGAATCATTTGCAATCCGTGATCCGTGGGGCATTCGTCCTGCATTTTGGTATCAGGATGACGAAATTGCCGTCTTGGCTTCCGAAAGGCCTGTCATACAAACTGCCCTTAATGTACCTGTCGGAGAGATTAAAGAACTTCAGCCGGGGCAGGCACTCCTTATCAACAAGGCGGGCCAGCTCCGTACTACTCAGATCAATAAGTCCCGTCAGAGAAGGGCATGTTCTTTTGAGCGTATTTATTTCTCCCGGGGTGGTGATGTGGATATCTATAAGGAACGCAAACTGCTGGGTGAGAAATTAATCCCGCGTATTTTGAAGGCGATCAATAATGACCTTGACCATACGGTTTTTTCCTTTATCCCCAATACGGCCGAAGTGGCGTTTTATGGAATGCTCGAAGGGCTGGACAACTATCTCAATGAAGAGAAAGTACGGCAGATAGCCTCTTTGGGGCATAATCCGAACATGGAGGAACTGGAACTTATACTTTCCCGGCGTATCCGTAGCGAAAAGGTGGCTATCAAAGATATCAAACTGCGCACCTTTATTGCCGAAGGCAACAGTCGCAATGACTTGGCGGCCCATGTGTATGATATTACCTACGGTAGTTTGCGTGCCGGTATTGATAATTTGGTGATTATCGATGACAGCATTGTGCGGGGCACAACACTCCGCCAAAGTATCATCGGCATTCTCGATCGACTGGGGCCGAAGAAGATTGTTATTGTGAGTTCTTCTCCACAAGTACGTTATCCCGATTATTACGGCATCGATATGGCAAAGATGAGTGAGTTTATTGCTTTTAAAGCGGCAGTCGAATTACTGAAAGACCGGGACATGAAAGATGTGATCGCCGCTGCTTACCGTAAATCGAAAGACCAGGCGGGACTGCCGAAAGAGCAGATGGTGAACTATGTGAAAGAAATTTATGCGCCGTTCACTGATGAAGAAATTTCTGCCAAGATGGTGGAGTTGCTTACTCCGAAGGGCACAAAAGCCAAAGTGGAAATTGTATATCAGCCTTTGAGCGGTTTGCATGAGGCTTGCCCTAATCATAGTGGAGATTGGTATTTCAGTGGGGACTATCCTACACCGGGTGGCGTGAAGCTGTTGAATGAAGCATTTATAAATTATATAGAACAAGTATACCAATTTTGAGATTTATGATCGAGGAGATACAATCGAGGAGATTTACGATTAGACGATTTACGAATTACGATTAAGGTCACTGTTTAAATAAACAAGTAGAAAAGGACTTCGGTCACAAATAAAATGGTAATTTCAATCGTAAATAGTAAATCGTCCAATCGTAAATCCAAAAGGTAATTTCAATCGTAAATAGTAAATCGTCAAATCGTAAATATAAAAGATGCGAAATGTAACTTTAATCCTCAACGACGGGAGCCGTTTTCATGGCAAGTCGTTTGGCTACGAAAAGCCGGTGGCAGGTGAAGTGGTTTTCAATACCGCCATGACAGGTTATCCGGAGAGTTTGACCGACCCTTCGTATGCCGGCCAGTTGATGACTCTTACTTATCCGTTGGTAGGTAATTACGGGGTACCTCCTTTTACGGTCGAGCCCAATGGACTGGCTACTTTTATGGAAAGTGAAAAAATCCATGCGGAAGCCATTATTGTAAGTGATTATTCGGAGGAATACAGTCACTGGAATGCAGTGGAGAGCCTTGCCGATTGGTTAAAGCGTGAGCAAGTGCCCGGCATTACGGGGATTGATACCCGGGAGCTGACCAAAGTTCTTCGTGCACATGGAGTGATGATGGGGCGCATAGTCTTCGACAATGGACAATGGGAAATTGACAATGGGAAATTGACAATGGACAATTACGCTACCGTGAATTATGTAGACCGTGTGTCCTGCAAAGAAATAATCTCCTATCTTCCCGATGGAACATCCCGTTCTTTTCCATTAACCACCCCCATTGCGCAGCTTAATTGTCAACTTTCAACTTTCAACTTTCAACTAAAGAAAGTTGTACTTGTAGATTGTGGTGTAAAGACGAATATTATCCGTTGCTTGTTGAAGCGTGATGTCGAGGTGATCCGTGTTCCCTGGGATTATGATTTCAATGAACTGGAATTTGATGGACTGTTTATCTCCAATGGGCCGGGCGACCCTGATACCTGCGATGCTGCCGTACAAAACATCCGTAAAGCGATGCAGAATACGAAACTACCTATTTTCGGTATCTGTATGGGCAACCAGTTGCTTTCGAAAGCCGGGGGCGCCAGGATATACAAATTGAAATACGGACATCGCAGTCATAACCAACCGGTACGCATGGTGGGGACGGAACGTTGTTTTATTACCAGCCAGAATCATGGTTATGCAGTAGACAACAATACATTGGGTGCCGATTGGGAACCCCTATTTATCAATATGAACGATGGTTCGAACGAAGGTATCCGGCATAAGACAAATCCTTGGTTCTCTGCACAGTTTCATCCCGAAGCTGCCAGTGGGCCGACGGATACGGAGTTCTTGTTTGATGAATTTGTAAATCTGCTAAAATAACCGACTATAATGAAAGAACAAAATATAAAGAAAGTGTTGCTTCTCGGCTCCGGCGCTTTGAAAATCGGCGAAGCCGGTGAATTCGATTATTCCGGATCGCAAGCGCTGAAAGCCTTGAAAGAAGAGGGGATAGAAACGATTCTTATCAATCCGAACATTGCTACGGTGCAGACCAGTGAAGGAGTAGCCGATCAGATTTATTTTCTCCCCGTCACTCCCTATTTTGTGGAGAAAGTTATTCAGAAGGAGAAACCGGACGGTATTATGCTCGCTTTCGGCGGACAGACCGCGCTCAACTGTGGTGTGGCTCTTTATAAGGAAGGCACTCTTGAAAAATACAATGTGAAAGTGTTAGGTACACCCGTACAGGCCATTATCGACACGGAAGACCGGGAGCTCTTTGTAGAAAAACTGAATGAGATCGATGTAAAAACCATCAAGAGCGAAGCGGTGGAGAATGTGGAAGATGCCCGTCGTGCCGCTACTGCTTTAGGTTATCCGGTGATTGTCCGTGCCGCCTATGCTCTTGGCGGACTCGGTTCCGGTTTCTGCGACAATGAAGAGGAACTGAATGTACTTGTGGAAAAAGCTTTTGCTTTCTCTCCGCAGGTGCTGGTAGAAAAATCGTTGCGAGGATGGAAAGAGGTGGAATATGAGGTGGTGCGCGACCGGTTCGATAACTGTATTACGGTTTGTAATATGGAAAATTTCGATCCGTTGGGGATCCATACCGGTGAGTCTATCGTTATAGCTCCCTCTCAGACGTTGACGAATAAAGAATATCATAAATTGCGCGAGCTTGCCATTCGCATTATACGCCACATCGGCATCGTGGGTGAATGTAACGTGCAGTATGCATTCGATCCCGAATCGGAAGATTATCGCGTGATCGAAGTTAATGCCCGCCTTTCACGTTCATCCGCATTGGCTTCCAAGGCAACAGGTTATCCGTTGGCTTTCGTTGCCGCCAAATTAGGGCTCGGCTATGGATTGTTCGATTTGAAGAACTCTGTAACGAAAACGACCAGTGCTTTCTTCGAACCGGCATTGGACTATGTTGTCTGCAAAATTCCCCGTTGGGATTTAGGTAAATTTCATGGCGTCGATAAAGAGTTGGGTTCTTCCATGAAGTCGGTAGGTGAGGTGATGGCCATCGGCCGTACTTTTGAAGAAGCTATCCAGAAAGGGCTTCGCATGATAGGGCAGGGGATGCACGGCTTTGTAGAAAACAAGGAACTTGTCATCGCCGACATCGATAAAGCGTTGCGGGAACCTACGGATAAACGTATCTTTGTTATTTCTAAGGCCTTCCGTGCCGGCTATACGATCGATCAGGTGCACGAACTGACGAAAATAGATAAGTGGTTTCTTCAGAAGTTGATGAACATCATGCGTACTTCCGAAGAGTTGCATAGCTGGGGAAACAATCATAAACAGATCGCAGAGTTACCTCTCGAACTGTTGAAGCAAGCCAAACGGCAAGGTTTCTCTGATTTTCAGATAGCCCGTGCTATCGGCTATGAAGGCGATATGGAAGAGGGTATTCTTTATATCCGCAAGCATCGTAAAAGTGTAGGTGTGCTTCCGGTTGTGAAGCAGATCGATACTTTAGCTGCCGAATATCCTGCACAGACTAATTATCTGTATCTCACTTATAGTGGTGTGGCCAATGATGTAACCTATTTAGGCGATCGTAAATCGATCGTTGTGTTAGGTTCCGGTGCTTATCGCATCGGTTCTTCCGTTGAATTCGACTGGTGTGGCGTGCAGGCGTTGAATACGATCCGCAAGGAAGGCTGGCGCAGCGTCATGATCAATTATAATCCGGAGACAGTATCTACCGATTACGACATGTGCGACCGTCTTTACTTCGATGAGCTGACCTTCGAGCGTGTGATGGATATTCTCGAACTGGAAAATCCGCATGGAGTCATTGTCTCTACCGGTGGTCAGATTCCGAATAATCTTGCTTTGCGGCTGGATGCGCAGAAGGTCAATATACTCGGCACTTCTGCCAAGAGCATCGACAATGCCGAAGACCGTGAGAAGTTCTCTGCCATGCTCGACCGCATCGGGGTAGATCAGCCCCGTTGGCGAGAACTTACTTCGATGGACGATATCAATGAATTTGTCGATGAAGTCGGTTTTCCGGTGCTTGTCCGGCCGTCCTATGTGTTAAGTGGTGCGGCTATGAACGTCTGTTCCAACCAAGAAGAATTGGAACGTTTTCTCAAACTGGCAGCCAATGTATCAAAGAAACATCCGGTAGTGGTAAGCCAGTTTATCGAGCACGCCAAAGAAGTGGAGATGGATGCTGTGGCTCAAAACGGCGAGATTATCGCTTATGCTATCAGTGAACATATCGAGTTTGCCGGCGTACATTCCGGTGATGCGACCATTCAGTTCCCACCGCAAAAACTCTACGTGGAAACGGTTCGCCGTATCAAGCGTATCAGTCGTGAGATTGCAAAGGCGTTGAATATCTCCGGTCCGTTCAATATCCAGTATCTGGCCCGTGAGAATGACATCAAGGTGATCGAATGTAATCTTCGCGCTTCGCGTAGTTTTCCGTTTGTCAGCAAGGTGTTGAAGATCAATTTTATCGAACTGGCTACAAAAGTGATGCTCGGTCTTCCGGTAGAGAAACCTTCGAAAAATCTTTTCGAACTCGATTATGTCGGTATCAAGGCATCTCAGTTCTCATTCAACCGTTTGCAGAAGGCTGATCCCGTACTGGGGGTAGATATGGCTTCTACCGGTGAAGTGGGTTGTATCGGAAGTGATACTTCCTGTGCAATTTTGAAAGCGATGCTTTCCGTGGGTTACCGTATTCCAAAAAAGAACATTCTTCTGTCTACCGGCACTCCGAAGCAGAAAGTAGATATGATGGGAGCTGCGCGGATGCTGGTAGATAAGGGTTATAAACTCTTTGCTACCGGAGGAACACATCGTACGCTTGCGGAAAACGGTATCGAAAGTACACTTGTTTACTGGCCGAGCGAGACGGATCAGTACCCGCAGGCTCTTGAAATGCTTCATAATAAGGAGATAGATATGGTGGTCAATATTCCGAAGAATCTTACGGCCGGAGAACTTGACAACGGATATAAAATCCGTCGTGCAGCTATTGATTTGAATATTCCGTTAATTACCAATGCTCGTTTGGCAAGCGCATTTATCAATGCTTTTTGTACGATGAGCATCGATGACATTGCTATAAAAAGCTGGGAAGAATATAAGTAATCTTTATTGAGATTGAGATACTTTTGAATAAAAGCTGCGTGACGGACCACTGTCACGCAGCTTTTTTTATGGCATATCCTGTCGGCATAACTTTAATTCATTATTGTTACTTCTTCCTAAAATAAGTATCTCTCCATAGAAGGAAAAGTAGTTTTCAGTGAAATATTTTCTTTAACATAAAGCTCTACAGCATCCAAAGGAGAATAAGAGAGGTTGGAAC
>NZ_HF991070.1:0-1808 GCF_000432295.1 Bacteroides sp. CAG:189 | reverse complement strand
GTGGAAATGATTACGGTGATTCTTTGCTGGAAGATAGCAAGATCCGTAAATATCTTAATGCTAGACTTGCAAAGGCAAGCGTTTCAAGAATCGTGATCGAACGTACATTGAAACTCGTTACTATTACTGTTTGTACAGCTCGTCCGGGTATTATTATCGGTAAAGGTGGCCAGGAAGTTGATAAGTTGAAAGAAGAGTTGAAGAAGGTTACCGACAAAGATATTCAGATCAATATCTTTGAAGTAAAAAGACCGGAACTGGATGCTGTGATTGTTGCTAACAACATCGCTCGTCAGGTAGAAGGTAAAATTGCCTATCGCCGTGCCATTAAGATGGCTATCGCAAATACTATGCGTATGGGTGCTGAAGGTATCAAAATTCAGATTTCAGGACGTTTGAATGGAGCTGAAATGGCTCGTTCTGAAATGTATAAAGAAGGAAGAACTCCGTTGCACACTTTTAGAGCAGATATCGATTATTGTCATGCGGAAGCTTTGACTAAAGTGGGTCTTCTCGGTATTAAAGTTTGGATTTGTAGAGGTGAAGTGTTTGGTAAGAAAGAATTGGCTCCGAACTTTACACAAAACAAAGAAAGTGGTCGTGGAAACAATGGTGGAAACAACGGTGGCGGAAAGAACTTCAAAAGAAAGAAAAATAATCGCTAAACGAATTTGAATTTTTAGGAATTATGTTACAACCGAAAAAGACAAAATTCAGAAGACAACAGAAAGGACGGGCTAAAGGTGTTGCACAAAGAGGCAACCAGCTTGCTTTTGGTTCTTTTGGAATTAAGGCTTTGGAAACGAAATGGATCACAGGCCGCCAGATTGAAGCTGCTCGTATTGCAGTAACAAGATATATGCAACGTCAGGGACAAATTTGGATTCGTATATTCCCGGATAAACCTATTACAAGAAAACCTGCTGATGTACGTATGGGTAAAGGTAAGGGTGCTCCCGAAGGATTCGTGGCTCCTGTTACTCCGGGTAGAATTATTATTGAAGCAGAAGGTGTTTCTTACGAAATCGCAAAAGAAGCTCTTCGCTTAGCTGCTCAAAAACTTCCTATCACTACGAAGTTTGTAGTGAGACGTGATTATGATATTCAAAATCAAAATGCGTAACGTTTATGAAAATTGCAGAAATTAAAGAAATGTCTACTGCTGACTTAGCAGAAAGAATTGAAGCAGAAGTAGTGAATTATAACCAGACGGTTATTAACCATGCTATTTCTCCTCTGGAAAACCCTGCGCAAATTAAACAGTTACGCAGGACTATTGCGCGTATGAAAACAGAGTTGCGCGAAAGAGAACTTAACAATAAATGATCAGCTCGATGGAAGCAAGAAATTTAAGAAAAGAAAGAACAGGTGTTGTATTGAGCAATAAGATGGATAAAACCGTTACTGTTGCTGCCAAATTCAAGGAAAAACACCCTATATATGGTAAGTTCGTTAGTAAAACGAAGAAGTACCATGCTCACGATGAAAAGAATGAATGCAATGTAGGTGATACAGTACGCATTATGGAAACTCGTCCTTTGAGCAAGACTAAGAGATGGAGATTAGTAGAAATAATTGAAAGAGCTAAGTAATTATGATACAAGTAGAATCCAGACTTACAGTATGTGACAACAGTGGAGCTAAAGAAGCTCTTTGTATCCGCGTTTTGGGCGGTACAAGACGTCGCTATGCTTCAGTAGGGGACGTTATTGTCGTTTCTGTAAAGAGCGTCATTCCCTCGGGTGATATTAAAAAAGGTGCAGTGTCTAAAGCTTTGATCGTACGTACTAAGAAAGAAATCCGTCGTC
>NZ_HF991069.1:0-4008 GCF_000432295.1 Bacteroides sp. CAG:189 | reverse complement strand
GTAATAGTTCTTCTCTTCAATCATCTTATGTAAATATATTATTCTCAATTATTTAATTCTGTAAGATTAATTACTTTGTTTTTATATAGTGTTTATACCTCTCTTGCTTTTCATTTTTCATATTATTCGATGTAAAATTAGCAAAAATACCGCACATCAGCCGTTTATGAGCGGCACTTTTTATTGTACTTTAATGTAATGAGGGAATTACAGTTTCAGTAGTTTATAGTGAGTTACCGACAACTATGCAAAATGCCGCAAAATACAGTAAAAGAATTATTTAGCAAGAAATCCGCACCCGTTACGGGGGTAATGAGGTGGTAACTGAATTTCTGCACCGTTTGGCTTCGAGGTGGCATTCCGTTGGCTCTGCCCAATAGAAAAGCAAAACGTAACGAACGCTGTTTCAGCTAATTCGCTACACTTTGCTCATATTTGCAATTCCGCTATGTGTTTTTTTAAAACAGTACAAATATGAGGAATTTTGTAAATATTTCGCTGATAGACAGTATAATAAAGGAGGCGGAAACTGCTGAATCATTTATTTTTTTCTAACTTTGCGAAAACTAAACGAGTGATTCTTTGCTGTTTTATATTAAAATATTACCTTAAATATGCCTAATCAGAATCTGTTCTTATGTCTTTTTTATGATGCCGCTCCGGTCGGTTTCATAGAAAAAGATATTGTTTATATGGTAAGTATATCAGGAGTGATTATTGTGCTTACCTTGTTTTTCTTTATGCAGATGCGTATAAAGGCGTTGAAAGAAAAGGATCAGGAAGAACATTTGCGCCTGTTGGAAGGGATTCTTGATAACCTTCCGATTGCCGCCAAGGTGAAAGACGTGGATAATAATTGGCGTTATACTTTCTGGAACAAGAAGGCTGAAGAGCTTTTTGAATATCCGGCCGGAAGTGCTATCGGGAAGACTGATTTCGATACCATGCCCGAAGCTGCCGGGATGATAAGGGAAGAGGACGAAGAATTGGTACGAACCGGTATCGCACAGTCCGGTGTCCGGCATTTCTTTACTAATAAGAACGAAGAACGGTTTACTTTTCAGAATAATAATCTGCTCTCTTTTTCCAACGGGCGCAAATGGATCATCTATACGGCCTGGGACATTACCGACATGAAGAAATTGGAGCGGAACTGGCGCTTGGCGAAGGAAGAGGCCGAAGAATCCAATCGCATAAAGTCGGCTTTTCTGGCTAATATGAGTCATGAGATACGTACTCCGCTTAACGCCATTATCGGATTTTCCAGTTTATTGGCTACGGATGTTTCCGAAGAGGAAAGAATTGAATATCTGAGTATTATCGAGCACAACAATGCCATATTGCTGCAACTCATCAGTGATATTCTGGATTTGTCGAAGATGGAAGCAGGTACGTTGGAGTATGTCTATGTGAACGTAGATGTCAATAGTATGTTGCTGGAAATAGAACAAGCTGCCAGAATGCAGCAAACGAACAAGGAGGTCACTATACGTGCGGTGACATCTCTGCCCGATCTTTTTTTGTATACCGACCGGCGCAGAGTGACACAGGTTTTGAACAACTTTATCAGCAATGCCATGAAATTTACCCGCAACGGAAGCGTCCTGTTCGGGTATGAAGAACCTCGAGACGGACATATTCGTTTTTTCGTGACAGATACCGGTACCGGTATACCACCCGAAAATGTGCAGGATGTATTCAACCGGTTTGTGAAGTTGGATTCTTTCAAGCAAGGTACCGGATTGGGATTGGCCATTTCGCAGAACATCATCAAGGAGCTTAAAGGCGAGATAGGAGTGGAGTCCGAGTTTGGGAAAGGCTCTACTTTCTGGTTTACGCTGCCTTATGAGAAAATGACTGCTCATCGTGCTATCTCCCTGTGACTTTTTTCAGTGATGATTATAAGCTTTTTATAAAGGTATAAACTTCTTTTGTACAGAGATATACACTTTTGGATGATAAGAATATATACTCTTGGTATACAAAAATATATATTCTTATATCTGTTGATTATCAACTGTTTCTAAGTGATTTTATAAGATATTTCCCGGGCATTCCGATTTTATTCCACGGAGTTTGTGCCAGTATTTTCCATACGGCCGTACCGATTTCTCCATAATTGGACATTCGTAAAATCGCTTTTTTTTCTCCGATATCGATTATCTTGATTTGCTCCAGTGCCAATAGCAGGCCACCGTAATTGTGTGTTTTTGTATTGAGTGCGTATTCCGGCGGAGGAGATAAGACAAGATCTTCGTCCTTCTTCTTCCTATTTTCTTCTACTTTACTTTCCTCTACTCTACTTTGTCGGGAAATGTCTGCATTTTCCAGATTCAATTCCATTTGAGTAGGAGGAATGTCTGCACATTCTGACTTCGAACTTGTGTTCTGTCTGCATTTTATTTCTTCCAACAGATAGGGGAGTTTGGTCAAATCTCTTTTTCTGCGGCTTGTAGCCTCCAACCAGACACGTTGAATATCCAGCGAAGTCAGTATCTGCTGTTTCTGATAGCTCTCCTTGTCGAAAAATCCTTTTTCGAGTAGCAGGCTTACCATGCTTGTCACTTCTTCTTTGCTGTATTCTCTACCCAATTTGTAGGCAAATATTTCACACTGTTCTTCATCCCATGGGATGTAATATCCTTCTTTATAGATTTTGCAAAGTATTTTTATAAGAAAATAAGGTCCTTTGATGCCGTATTTTGCTTCCATTGATTCTGGAATAGCCCCCTCAAAGAAAGCCGATTTGGTAGGGAAATAAACGATCCCGAAAAATTCTGTAGCCATGATGGTTGGTGATTAGTAATTAGTAGTTAGAAGTTGGTAGTTAGAAGCTGGTAGTTAGAAGTTAGTAGTTGGTAGTTAGAAGTCGGTAGTTGGAAGTTAGTGGTAAGTAGCCGATAGTTAAAATTCTTTCTGTATATATGCCAAAACTAACCCTCTGCATAGATTCTAACTCCTAACTTCTGACTCCTAATTCCTGACTCCTAACTACCAGCTCCTAACTATCAATTATACCACTGGTTTCCATTCCAGGAAGTTTTCTATACGGAAACGCTTCCATTTTCTCTCTTCTACATCCCAATACATTACAGCTTCTTGTATTTTATTTCCTTCATATTCCCGTTTGAAATCATGCCGGTAATAAATTAGGGTTGCCTTTACAAATTGAAATTCTCCATCGATAGCCCGGCGATAAGCAATAACTGCATGTCCGTACTGCATATGATTTATTAAGGCTTCAATACGATTTGACATCCATGTGGCAGTAATTTCCGTATATCCTTTTTCTTGCATAATAAGTTTTACCCACTGATTTTTTGTGTTCTCCATGATAAAATTTGAATTTCTTTTTTTCATTGCGTTTACTTTAATAAGATTGTATTTTTTTGAATTAAGGCCGCAATGTCGGGATTATATTTGGATAGAACTAATCGCTCTATTTAACATAAAAAATCGCCTTTTGGGCGATTTTTTATGTCTTCTTTTTTCTATCTCTATTTTCTTTTCATACTATTTAAAATTCTTCTCACTTCTGTTACTAATGATTTGTATTCCATTTCTTTGTAAGTTCCATGATCTCTATATTCAATGCGGAATATTCTTCTGATTTCTTTGGCAATGTCAGTAGCGGTTGTGATGTTTCTTTTTTCATCTGTCAACGAACGAGTAAGTGCTTTTATCAATTCTCCTTTGGCTATTCTGATAACTGTCCTGTCATCAATCGGTTGTTTGTCATGGCTTTGTGCTTTAATACTGCCTTCTATGATTATTCCATCGGTGAGTTCGATTTTAATGTGTCCACTAAAATCCGTTTTTTTTCTTCTTTGCTTGTCATTTTTTTAGGTTTTAAATGATTTTTATATCGTGCAAAGATTGTTAAAAATGATGATTCGGAGATGATTAAATGATGAAAAAATTGAGAAAAGTACTTTTACGGAATATAATATTGATATTTTGGACTTTATTTTTCCTAAAAGTGTTTCAATAAACGTTCGTTTAATGGCA
>NZ_HF991068.1:0-4201 GCF_000432295.1 Bacteroides sp. CAG:189 | reverse complement strand
CGAACTCTGCAATGCGTAAAGTTGCCCGTGTACGTTTGACTAACCAAAAAGAGGTTAACTCATACATTCCGGGAGAAGGACACAACTTGCAGGAACACTCTATCGTATTGGTACGCGGTGGTCGTGTAAAAGACCTTCCGGGTGTGCGTTATCACATCGTTCGTGGTACTCTTGATACAGCAGGTGTAGCCGGACGTACTCAAAGACGTTCTAAATACGGTGCTAAACGTCCGAAACCGGGACAAGCAGCAGCTCCTGCAAAAGGAAAGAAAAAATAAAGAATAATTTCAAGTAATAACTTTCGTTTTAGTTTGTTGGAATAAGCTATAAGGTTGAGTAAATTCTCCGGTGGGAGAGTTGAAGACGTCGAAAAATAGACAACCAAAAACAAAAAACATTATTTTTCAAACAAATGAGAAAAGCTAAACCCAAAAAACGCGTTATCCTGCCGGATCCCGTTTACAATGATCAAAAGGTTTCAAAATTTGTGAATCACTTGATGTATGATGGTAAGAAAAATACATCTTATGAAATCTTTTACGCTGCTTTAGAAACAGTTAAAACAAAACTTCCTAACGAGGAAAAATCAGCTCTTGAAATTTGGAAAAAAGCGTTGGATAACGTGACTCCGCAAGTTGAAGTTAAGTCTCGCCGTGTAGGTGGTGCTACTTTCCAAGTTCCTACAGAAATCCGTCCGGATCGTAAAGAGTCAATTTCAATGAAAAATTTGATTTTGTTTGCTCGTAAAAGAGGTGGCAAATCAATGGCTGATAAACTTGCTGCCGAAATCATGGATGCATTCAATGAACAAGGTGGTGCTTACAAACGTAAAGAAGATATGCATAGAATGGCTGAAGCTAACCGTGCATTTGCTCATTTTAGATTCTAATGCTATAAGAAATAACCAATTCAGATTAAAAACTTAAAGTAAAGGAAGAACAAAATGGCAAAGAATGATTTACATTTGACTCGTAATATCGGTATCATGGCTCACATCGATGCCGGAAAAACAACTACTTCTGAACGTATCCTGTTTTACACCGGATTGACTCATAAAATTGGTGAGGTGCATGATGGCGCTGCTACAATGGACTGGATGGCTCAGGAGCAGGAACGTGGTATTACTATTACATCTGCTGCTACAACGACCAGATGGAAATATGATGGTAATACGTATAAAATCAACTTGATTGATACTCCGGGACACGTTGACTTTACTGCCGAGGTAGAGCGTTCATTGCGTGTTCTTGATGGTGCTGTAGCTGCTTACTGTGCGGTAGGTGGTGTAGAACCGCAGTCGGAGACTGTATGGCGTCAGGCTGATAAATATAATGTACCGCGTATTGCGTACGTTAATAAAATGGACCGCTCTGGTGCTAATTTCTTTGATGTAGTAAGCCAGATGAAATCCGTTTTGGGTGCTAATCCGTGTCCGGTTGTGATCCCTATCGGTGCAGAAGAATCTTTCAAAGGGCTGGTTGATCTGATCAAGATGAAAGCTATCTACTGGCATGATGAGACAATGGGCGCTGACTATACAGTGGAAGAAATTCCTGCTAATCTCGTAGATGAAGCTCAGGAATGGAGAGACAAGATGTTGGAGAAAGTGGCAGAGTTTGATGATGCTTTGATGGAGAAATATTTCGATGATCCTTCTACTATTACTGAAGAAGAAATCTTGAGAGCTCTTCGTAATGCAACTGTTCGGATGGCTGTTGTCCCGATGCTTTGCGGTTCTTCGTTTAAGAATAAAGGTGTGCAGACGTTACTTGATTATGTTTGTGCTTTCCTGCCTTCTCCTTTGGATACAGAGAACGTGATCGGTACAAATCCGAATACGGGTGCTGAAGAAGACCGTAAACCGAGTGAGGATGAGAAAACTTCTGCTTTGGCGTTTAAAATCGCAACTGACCCTTATGTAGGCCGTTTGACTTTCTTCCGTGTATATTCTGGTAAGATTGAAGCTGGCTCTTATATTTATAACTCTCGTTCGGGTAAGAAAGAGCGTGTGTCTCGTCTGTTCCAGATGCACTCAAACAAGCAGAATCCGGTAGAGGTGATTAGCGCTGGTGATATCGGTGCTGGTGTTGGTTTCAAAGATATTCACACAGGTGATACTCTTTGCGACGAGACTGCTCCTATCGTACTTGAATCTATGGACTTCCCGGAACCGGTAATTGGTATCGCTGTTGAGCCTAAGACTCAGAAGGATATGGATAAACTGTCTAACGGTTTAGCTAAGTTAGCTGAAGAAGACCCGACGTTCACTGTGAAAACTGACGAACAGACTGGTCAGACGGTTATTTCCGGTATGGGTGAGCTTCACTTGGATATTATTATCGACCGTTTGAAACGTGAGTTTAAGGTAGAATGTAACCAAGGTAAGCCACAGGTAAACTATAAGGAGGCTATTACTAAGACGGTTAATCTCCGCGAAGTTTATAAGAAACAGTCTGGAGGTCGTGGTAAGTTTGCTGATATCATCGTAAATATCGGTCCGGTTGATGAAGATTTCAAAGAAGGCGGATTGCAGTTTGTTGACGAAGTGAAAGGTGGTAATATTCCTAAAGAATTTATCCCTGCTGTACAGAAAGGCTTTGCGAGTGCAATGAAAAATGGTGTATTGGCCGGTTATCCGCTTGATTCACTGAAGGTGACTTTGGTTGACGGTTCGTTCCATCCGGTTGACTCTGACCAGTTGTCATTTGAAATCTGTGCTATTCAGGCTTATAAAAATGCTTGTGCTAAGGCGGGTCCTGTTTTGATGGAGCCTATTATGAAACTGGAAGTTGTAACTCCGGAAGAGAATATGGGTGACGTTATTGGTGACTTGAACAAACGTCGCGGACAAGTTGAAGGTATGGAATCAAGCCGTTCTGGTGCCCGTATTGTGAAAGCAATGGTTCCGTTGGCAGAAATGTTCGGTTATGTAACCGCATTGCGTACCATCACTTCCGGTCGCGCGACCTCATCAATGGTATATTCTCATCATGCTCAAGTTTCTAACTCTATTGCTAAGGCAGTATTGGAAGAAGTTAAAGGACGTGCTGATCTACTCTAATAAAATACTGAAGCAGCAGGCTAGCGAATGACTCTTAGCCTGCCGCTGTCTTATTTATATATATTATTAATTTAAACGAACAATGAGTCAGAAAATTAGAATTAAACTGAAATCTTATGACCACAACTTGGTTGACAAGTCAGCTGAGAAGATCGTGAGAACCGTGAAGGCTACAGGTGCTATCGTTAGTGGCCCGATTCCCCTTCCTACGCACAAGCGTATCTTTACTGTGAACCGTTCGACTTTCGTTAACAAGAAGTCTCGTGAACAGTTCGAACTCTCTTCTTATAAGAGATTGATTGATATCTATAGCTCAACGGCTAAGACTGTAGACGCTCTTATGAAACTGGAGTTGCCGAGTGGTGTAGAAGTAGAAATTAAAGTTTGATAATTAAAAATTAGTGAAATGCCAGGATTATTAGGAAAAAAAATCGGAATGACATCCGTTTTCAGTGCCGAGGGTAAGAATGTACCATGCACTGTTATCGAAGCAGGTCCTTGTGTTGTTACTCAAGTTAAGAGTGTCGAAAAAGATGGCTATGCAGCTGTTCAGTTGGGTACCATGCACTGTTATCGAAGCAGGTCCTTGTGTTGTTACTCAGATTAAGACCGTAGAAAAAGATGGCTATGCGGCTGTGCAGTTGGGTTTCCAGGATAAAAAGGAAAAACATACTACTAAACCGTTGATGGGGCACTTTAAAAAGGCAGGAGTAACACCGAAGAGACACTTGGCCGAGTTCAAAGAATTTGAGAATGAGTTAAACCTTGGTGATGCAGTTACCGTAGAATTGTTCGAAGGCGCTGATTATGTTGATGTAGTCGGAACTTCTAAAGGTAAGGGCTTTCAAGGTGTTGTTAAGAGACACGGCTTTGGTGGTGTAGGCCAGACTACTCACGGTCAGCACAATCGTGCCCGTAAACCGGGTTCTATCGGTGCTTGTTCTTACCCTGCAAAAGTATTCAAAGGAATGCGTATGGGTGGACAAATGGGTGGTGACAGAGTTACCGTTCAAAACTTGCAGGTATTAAAAGTAATCGCGGAGCACAATCTTCTTTTGATTAAGGGTTCTGTACCGGGTTGCAAAGGTTCAATCGTAATAATTGAGAAATAATGGAAGTTAACGTATATAACATTAAAGG
>NZ_HF991067.1:0-16939 GCF_000432295.1 Bacteroides sp. CAG:189 | reverse complement strand
CCGCCTGGGGAACTATCTTTTCCAAGCCCTGCCCACTTCCAATATTACCCGCATAAGTAACGATCATTGGCTTTTGCAGGGATTCATTTTCTTCTTTTCCAGCACCGGCAGACAAAAAAACATCATCAATCCCATTTGTATAATAAGAATAGGACGGTTGTTTATATTTACTAAAATAGTCCTTGAATCCTTCCGACACCAGATTTATGTGACTGGCCTTCGAAAAAGTATAACGCTCTATCATCCGGGCAAACAAGACCACAGGAATTTGAATCATTTTTTTATCCCCGAGCACATCTTTCATCGTATCAACAAAAATATCACGAATATCCAAATACAATGGAACACGTTGACCGGAAGCTATCCGACGTCCTAAAAAAGCTGTGAACAAACGGGAAGAAGAGGCATAAACCAAATCATATTTCCTTCCTTTCACTAATTTTATCGCCTTCCAGTAGAATATGGCAAAAGACTTTGCCTGATCTAACATCCCACTTTTATGCTCAGGTATGGTTATTCTATTAATTATATAATTATCCCCCCTTTCTTCCTGTTCGGCAGACGCATGAAACGTCTTGTAACGGTTCGGCTGTGTTGTTATTACATGGATAAAATCATCTTTTCCCAATTGATTCCTGATTTCCTGAAATAAAGGGGTATTTCTAAACGAGCCGGCGCAAAGATCCGGTTCAAAATAGAAAGATAGAAAAAGTAGCTTCATTTAAATAGAGTTTCCAGTTTATTTTTAAAATTGATACGAATACTTTTAGAGGGGATTTTTTTATTGAATTCCGGAGCATAATAAGAATCAAACATTTCTATGGAAATTGCGCCATTTATCAGAATTGAATAATCCGTTCCTTTAATCTCATTATCGAATATCTCTATCTGTTCTGAAGGGTGAAAATGTAAATATGCCATAGCCTGCCCCCCAATGACATCCTCTATTATCAAGGTTTCATCCTTTATGGAAAAAGAACGTAAATGTCTTATACCCTTTGATTTATATCCTGAGTGAACAGCCTGTATCTTGTTCTCTTTATCTTTCAGAAGCTTCACATAAGCACGTTTCCCCACCCGGTGGCCTGCCCAAACTTCACTGGAATTAACATTATCCACCACCACCGTATTATGGGCCATAGTAGACCGTTCATAAAAACGGGCTTCATTTACTTCATAGGTGGAAGTACCCGTATCTATTATAACCGGACGATTATTGATATGTAATTCAAAAGTGAATGTATCGGCATGCGCATGTCCGGGTTGATAATCCGGACCAACACGGGATACATCCACCACACACTCAAACTTGTTTGTAACAAGCTTTCTATATCCGGAATCAGAAAGCCCGGATTTCTCAAAATTCAATCCTAAACGTTTTGCATACGCAAACAGAGCAACAGGCGAGGGAGATATCCCGAAAGCGGCATCATTAAATAATGGAATATCACCATTTTCAAAACAAACAGAAGACAGCCACCCCAACATCTTAAGACTCTTTTCTTCAAAAAAGGACAACAGTTCTTTTTTAAACAAAGAATTGCTCTTCACCAGATTATAACAGTCCAATACACGCAGCAATATGATACAATGGTACATGGGACTTAACTCAAAATTACCACCGTCATGTAATGTCTGTTCATTCAGTTCAGAAAGTAAAATACGCCTTGCCAGCTTGTAAAATCTATAATCATCAAAATAATAGGCACCAAAAAATAAAGCGAAACCATTTTCCAATAGATGATTACCCAACAAATGATATTCTAATTTATGGGTAAGCAACTGTAATTGCTTAAACAAGATTACATCGTATTTATCGTTTCTAATCTTATGCTTACCCAAAAAACGGATCCAATTGGTACATCTCAAAGAAAGAGGATAAGGTTCCAGACCGACCACACAATCGGGCAACCGACTGATAAAATCATCAATGAGAACCAATCCTTCTTCTTTTGGAAGATTTTCTTGGTCCAAATACTCAAAATAGTTCAGGTTATATACCCATAGCCGTCCATAACCTAACCAATTCCAATCAATCCGGGATGAAAAAGAATGCGACCGGTTTAGAAAAGAGAAACACTTGCTTTGAACATCATAAGTAGGTGCAAAAGGAATCGAACCTTCAAAGACCATATCTGAAGATTTAATTTTCAATGTACCATTTAAGTCAATGCCAGAAGAAGTATACTTTCCGACGAGTTGTTTCCCTCTGTATAACAACTGAATAGGTTTTAAGTATCGAAGCGTATTATAAAGCGTGATTATTTTACTGACACCCATTTTTCCCTTCGGATTTCAACGTAGATAATAGTTCAGTTAAATTTCAAGTATCAGACGGTATATTTCAGAATTATATAAACCGGTTCACTATCCGACTGCAAGCCAGACCGTCCCCATAAGGATTAACAGCCTTGCTCATCCTGTTATAGTATTCCCCGTCATCCAGTAAGGCGGACACCTCATTGACAATCTTATCATAATCGGTTCCGACCAGTTTGACAGTACCTGCCTCCAATGCCTCCGGACGTTCGGTCGTATCGCGCATCACCAGCACCGGTTTACCAAGACCGGGAGCCTCTTCCTGAATGCCGCCGCTATCCGTAAGGACAATAGCCGATTTCTCCATCAAATACACGAATGACAGGTATTCCAAAGGTTCAATAAAGAATATATTACCAAAATTGGAGAGGTTTTCACCGAACACCTCATGAATGGCTTTTCTTACATTAGGATTCAGATGCATCGGGTATACAAAGTCTACCGCCGGATATTTTTCTGTCAAGGCCTTAATAGCCCGGCACATCGAGATAAAACCTTCACCGAAATTTTCACGACGATGACCGGTTATCAACATAAGTTTCTTGCCATTATTCAGGCGGTTTACGTCGTAGCCGGATTTCTTTAAGATGCCTTCCAGTTCAGTATCAAGTTCCTTATCCTCTTTGATCTTATCCACAACCATATACAAGGCATCTATCACCGTATTACCCGTAACCAATATATGATCTTCCTTCACGCCTTCATTTACCAAATTCTGCCGGCTCAGCGAAGTCGGAGAAAAATGATAAGTCGTTATACGTCCCGTCATCTGCCGATTCATCTCCTCAGGCCAAGGACTATAGATGTCATAAGTACGTAGACCGGCTTCCACATGTCCCACAGGAATCTGTTGATAAAAAGCCGCCAATGCAACGGCTGTGGAGGTAGTCGTATCTCCATGAACCAATACGACATCAGGAAGCACCTCTTTCAAAACGTCCCTCATTCCCAAAAGAACACGGGATGTCACGTCATACAGGTCTTGTCCCTGCTTCATGATATTAAGGTCATAATCCGGACGGATGGAAAAAATAGAAAGAACCTGGTCAAGCATTTCCCGGTGTTGTCCGGTCACACAAACGATGGTTTGAAACTTGTCCGGATGTTTTTGAAACTCCTTGACCAAAGGAGCCATTTTTATGGCTTCGGGACGAGTCCCGAAAGCCAACAATATTTTCTTCATAAAAGTCTGATCTTATTTTTTATAAATACCACAGAAGTCCAGAATTACCTTATCCGTATCGTAAGGTAAAGTTTTAAATACAGAGTGGGCAACCAAAAAAACCACGATATCGGCTTTTGCATAGGCCTCTTTATAGTCAGTCAGCTTAAATACCTTATGTTCATTTACATTCGGTTCCACTACCAGAATGTCAGCATTGTTACAGCTCTGCATCACTTTGGTGGTTATATACTTGGCGGGGGCTTCACGAAGGTCGTCAATATCCGGTTTAAATGCCAGGCCCATCATGGCTATCACCGGTTTGTGATGGTGTTCCAGTTCAAATTTAAGCATTGCATTTTCAACCTTTTCCGCACACCAGAAAGCTTTATAATTATTTATTTCACGGGCCTTAGCTATAATCTGGGATTCAATGGGAAAATCAGCCGTTATGAAATAAGGATCCACTGCAATACAATGTCCGCCGACACCACAACCGGGTTGAAGAATATTAACGCGGGGGTGCTTATTGGCCAGGCTGATCAATTCCCAGACATTAATACCCGCCTTATCGCAAATTATCGATAACTCATTGGCAAAGGCTATTTGTACATCGCGGGAAGAGTTCTCGGTCAATTTGCACATTTCAGCTGTCTTGCAGTTAGTACGATGAAGGGTACCCTTCACAAATTGGCTATAAAATTCAACGGCTTTATCTGTTGAAGCTTCATTCATACCGCCAATCACACGATCGTTATGCACCAGCTCATAGATTACATTGCCGGGCAACACGCGTTCCGGACAATAGGCGATATAAATCTTGTCTTTCAGTTCCGGACGAAGAGAGAAGATCAAATCCTTCATCTTGTCCGTAGTACCTACTGGGGAGGTAGATTCTATCACATACAAATCACCTTCTTTCAGCAAAGGAATAACTGCACGGGTGGCAGATTCCACATAAGAAATATCCGGCTCGTGATTTCCTTTGAAGGGAGTGGGAACCACCATGAAATAAGCGTCACTTTCCTCGGGAGTAGTGGAAGCTTTCAACTGACCACCGGACACCACTTCCTGAAGCAGTTCTTGCATACCGGGTTCTATGATATGCAATTTACCTTGATTAGTCATCTCAACCACCCTTGGATTTATATCCACACCGGTGATTTGTACTCCGTGCTTTGCGGCAATAATAGCCGTGGGCAGGCCAATATAGCCCAACCCCATAAAACATGCTTTCATCTTCTTTTTTATTTAAAATGCGATTAATTTATTATGCAGTACAATGTATCTTTATACGATTTTTTCTATTAAAATAGTAGTAGAATCAATAAGTTCTTCCTTTTGTATTTTCGCACAGTTTTTTATACATCTATTTATTTGTTCAACACCTAATGATGAAATAAACTCTTTTATATATATATCAGTCGAGCAGTTTGCAGCAAAGCCTATTCCCCATTCTTTAACTTTAGTAGCAAGAAAGGTATTTGCACTTACTACCATAGGTTTTCCAAAAAAGATAGATTCATAAAGTTTATTCGGTTCAGCTATAGTGACATTGAAATAAGTTGTATCGTAGCAAACAATATTAATATCAATATTAGAATAAATCGTCTCTAAATCTTCCGGATTTCGAAAAGCACCCTCAAACTTTACATTATTATAAGTTTCACATCTGATCATTGCCTCATTTATTCCAATGCCTGTGCCCCAAAAAGTAAACTCATATTGAGGAAAATACTTACCTACTACTTCCGCAAACCGCACAATTGTATTGGGATAACGAACTGCACCGATAAATCCGAATCGAATTTTTTCAACATTCTGTAATTCGTAAAAATTCCGGGAAACATTTCTAAAATAAACATTCAATTTATTAGGTAAAACTATAATTTGCTTAGGTGGAATAGAAAATGCATATAGATATTCTACAAAACCATCAGAAGTCAAAACTGCATAATATGAGTGTCGAATTAAATATTTATCAACAGATTTAAAAAAACGGACGATATATTTATTCGAGAATTTCGTATAATTTAAATCTGCCTCTTCATAAATATATTTTCTTCTTCCACCTGTAAATAAATAAACCCAAAATGCAATGTCAATACCAAAGGCGTATAAAATATCATGTGAAGACGATATAGAACAAACTTTTTTTATAAACAATATCTTTTTTATTGACTTAACAAACTTATTCCCTTTTCCATCTATTCGAATACTATGTATTTTATAATCTTTATTTCGTATATTTTCGTTATACAATCCATTATCAAAGCCATATACTGCTATTTCGAAACCGGCATTCTTTATTGCTTCCAAACGTTTTAGACATCTTGGTTGAGATATCTGACCAAGAATAAACTTAATTTTTAGAGTAGTCATCTGTGTACGAAAATTATTTCATAGAAGAGAAAGTTAGAAAAGTATCCTCATCACGTACTTTTAAAATAAACTCTTCCACATTACGAATAGAAACATTTGAAAAATTTTTAGGATGGCCAATTATAACAAAACCATTACACGATACTTGTTTTTTATGTATAGAATAAATATCCAACAACATTGTAGACATAAAACCATCTATTGATGCAGAAACGATTTTGTTTTGGAATAATATTTTAATACGCTTTACTAACCGTTTCAGTCTACTACCAGAAATCCCAATGCCGTAGCCATCACCATATTGTATCGTCGGGTGATAAATCGAAGAAAGCCTCCGTTTCAGTAACCAATATACAAATCCTTGATAAGCGACAGTAGAAATTGAGCATTCACAAAACTCCCCCTTATTATCTTCTATAAAAAGACTATTATTAAAATTATATATACTAGCTTTTGGAATATTCCTGTAATCATATTTTTGATATTTGGAATCGACATACGCCCCGCGTAAAACAGAAGAATCAATTTTTATTCCATTCAACTTAAACAAATCAATATATCCAGAATAAGTAGGGAGAGAATATCCTCCTGCTCTAAAAGCAATAATTTTCTTCCCTATAATTTCTTCCAGCAATAATCTAGCTGAATAAAAAGATGTTCTTAAAACATTTTCGGGTAAATCACTCAATTTATAATGTTCAAAATCCATTATCCATTGTTTCGAATCATAATCTGAATATATCCATTGCGGATGAAAATGCAATTGAATATCATGTCCGGCTTGCTCTAAACACTTCAAATGATCTGAAATCAATTCAAAATCAGATTTCAATTTATCATGCTTATCTTTTAATTCACTTAAGCGCAATAAATAAGCTGCATCAACAAAAATAGTTGCTTTAATCCCGTAACGGTCAAGCATAGAAATAAAGCTATTCATAGGAGACAATAAACAGCTTTCTACACTGCCAGTCTTTTTCCCCATGAAAAGTTCATAATCTAAAGTAATAAACAAATCCATAAGTTACTAATGTAAGAATAAAGAACATTGATTATAATATGGTAGTAGCTACAAACCGTTCCGAATGAAAAACTTACAGAATATGTACTCACCAAGAGTATTTAATTAATACTTTTCTATCAGATCCTCTATAATTTTATTTTGAAAATTAGTTATATTATTCTTTTCTAAATAACTATTATTTCTATAATACCAAGATTCAAACCTTCGAATTCCATCAGCAATAGACTCTCCTGACACATCAGAGATCAATACCCCTAAATGATATTTATTAACCAGTTTCCCTAATAATCCTCCTCCCGTCGCTATTACAGGTTTCTTAAATTGAGCAGCATATCCAATTGCGCCACTGCTAGTATTTATTCTTTTATAGGGCGTAAGAATTACATCACATGACATACACAAAGACCCAATTGTATCATATTCCAAAAAACCTTCTATCACAATAATCTGTGTATCTTTCCGATATTGTTCTACCAATCGATAAAATTCACTTTTAATATTTGATGCAATTACTCCAGCAAATACAAAAGCATACTTTTCCTGTTTCTCTTTTTCGATGAACGGAATAGATTGAAGAATTTCTAATGTTCCTTTCGCATCTGACATTGAACCAAAATGAAGCAACAAATATTTCGAACAAGAAATACCTAAGTCAGATTTCATTTTCTTCAAAGAACTTTCAGAAAGAGGTTTAAAAGGATCAACTAAATGGCGAAAACGTTCTGTTTTATAAATTCTATTAAGATATATAGCACTAACTTCATCATTCAATATATATATAGATTTGAACAAAGAACATTTAGATAATAATTGGTATTTTATAACATCTTGTATCCGGTTTAATAATGATGACTTTTTCCATTTATATAAATAAATCTTATATATGATACCAGAAACGCTGGCCTTACTTAAAAAAAAAGGAAGAAAAGGCAAAGTTCCCAAAATACTGGTAATAAGAAAAATCTGATTTGTATCATGTTTTATTACCTCACACCTAAGTATCTTTGAAAAATGCCATGATCTCAACAATAACCTTTTCGAATTAGAAAGTTTTTCATTATTAAAAAATGAAAATGCTACGTTAGGAGATGACGGCCAATCTAATACATTCGAAATTTCCTGAAAATTGTTTGGAAGAGAAAAAACAAAATTCACATTCTTTCTTTTTATAGCCGCCATATACAAATGATGAATGTATTCAAGATGGTGGCCAGACAATTGGTAATCAAAAATTAATATTGGATTATTAAAGTTCATTATCCATTAATACATTTTGTTGAATAGAATAATATTTTAAGCGTCCTAAACAATAACCTGTAAAAGGTACTGAATAAGCATAATTAATAAATGATCCCTCTAAAAACAGAAGGACAACCATTATTATAAAAGTAGAACAGAAAAGCATATTCTCGTCATGCTGATAACGCAGATAAAGCTTTAAATTTTCTACACTGCATCTCAAGATATAAAGAAAAATGATAAGAAATGGCAATGTTCCAAAAACAGAAGTTAACTCCAATAGAGGAAAATCGTTAAAACGTCCAACGCTACCAATATAATCAACTTTAGATGAAGATGATTTAGATACAAAGCCTTTGGGAATTTGAAACTGCTCAAAATTTTCAAGATAAAATTTGAAATTATTAAGACGGGTCTCCTCACTATTTGTTTTGAAACCTTGGTCGCTAAATAATGTTTCTGTACGAACAAAAACTCTATTGTACAAAACTGGTGAATTTGTACTCAAATAATCTTTAAAATAAGGTATTAATAACATCACAAATATGACAGGTAATATAATCCAAAATATACTACTAACTTTTTTCTTACTAACAATAATCGAAAAAAGAAAATATAAACACAACGAAAGAACAACTATTAACATCTGTCTCCTAATACCTGCAGTAAAAGAGGTGAAAATTATAACCCCCATACCAATAGAAAATAAAATATAATATTTTTTCGATAACGATAATATAATAAAAAGTGGTATTGCTAATATTGCACCATAAGTAACAATTACCTCATCTGTTAACATAATACTTAATTGTAAATTCAAATAAGAAGTTGCAGCCCAACCAAGTAAACTCCCAAAAGATATATACATAACATTAATAATTGACAAGGGATTTCCTTTTCTAAAAATCATATAACATAAGCCGATATATAAATATGCTCTCGAAGCACCTAAAATTTCGTGAAAAGAAAAGTCACCCCACAGTAATGCAATAGCTATAAGAGATATCAAAAAGGTTATATATATATAGATAGATTGTAATCCAAGACTTGTTCTTACATTAAACTGTTTTCTTAATATAATTACAAATGGAATAAGAAAAAGTTCTGGAAATGCTAAAGGAAACCTCATCTTCTCGATTAGTAGCCACGAACTAAATGGTGATAAAGCAAGAAATCCCATTAAAATGAAGAGAAGAGAATATAGTTTTTTTTTCATTGGTATTGGTCTCAATTCTTATTTTGCAGATAATAAATTACGCAATTTATTATATAACTTAGGCAAAAATTTTCTTACTGAGTATAATATGTTATATCCAAAATCTATAATATATGGATTATGAGTATATAACAATAATGCCCTAAACCTGTCATGAAATGTAACATCAAATTTACTTTTAATTATTATTGGATTCATAACACGTATATATCTTCTCCATAAATCTATGCGCACCTTCGGTTTTGTCCCATCAAGATATAAATTCAAAGAGGGCATCAGTAATAGTTCTTTTTTCTTATCCAAATAATAGAAATATTTTTCTTTCACTGTACTTTGACAATTAGAGAATAAGTCTTTCCTTTTATTAAGTAATTTATTACAAAGTTCTATATAATCAAATGGCCTTTTCCTTGATAAAGAATTCAGATCATCACGTCGATAATTATATAATCCTCTATTTATTGTAGAAAGCGAATTTACTAATGGGAAGTATCTAAGATTAAAATCAAAATCTTCCAAATGAGCCATGTTCATATCGAACCGTAATTTAAAAGACTCAATTATGCTTCTTTTATAACATTTATTACAAGGACTTTCTAGCAATCCATTCATATCTAAAAACATCAAGCATTCTAGAATATCATTTTTTTCATCAAAACATCCTTTCTTTCTTATATCTTTCAATGATGAATAGTTTGCATATCTATGCACAATACTCCACACAATAAGATCAGCGTTGAATGATACTACTTCCGCATATATTTTTTCGAGATAATCTTTCTCTACCCAATCATCAGAATCTATAAATGTAATCCATTTACCTTGTGCATTATCAAGTCCTATATTTCTTGCAAAACTTACTCCGCCATTCTTTTCATGAAACACATGAATTCGATTGTCTTTTAAAGCATACGCATCACAAATCTCTGCGCTACGGTCAGGACTACCATCATCTATTAACAACAATTCAAAATTTGTAAATGTTTGTTTAATAATGCTATCTATACACTCAGGTAGGTATTGCTCGACCTTATAAACAGGAATAATAATAGAAAACAAAGGTATATTCATACTATAAGAAACATAAATTCACTTCACTTACCAAACAAATAATTACACAAGTAACAGCTATAGAAGCTCAAATACCATAGAAATTAGATTATTTATTTTCATCTACACTTTTTCGAAAAAAGAAAGAACCTAAGAAGATATCGTATATTATATAGGACACTATCAGAACTCTTGAAAATAAATGAAAAATATTTCTTCTCTGAAAAGGAATAAGACATTCTACACGTAAAACAAGTAGGGTCATTACACAAAATAGCTTCAGGATTCGTTGAAAGAATTCGCCTTTCTAAATTCAAGGCTATATTCATATTAATTAACAAAGCCGTTGAAGTACCAATATTACCCTTTCCAACAATAATATCATTCATTATTTTTTCTGTAAACATACTTAAGCCCTTAGGGCAAAATACCGATACAAAATCTTCATATCGTACGAGTTTACTTTCTTTATTTCTATAATATATTAATGAGTTTATTCTCCTCTGATTATAATTCCATTTTATAAGAGCTTCCGTAAGCGAAATATGTGTAGTACCTATTCCATAGGTACCCTCACCTATAATCAAAGACTTAGCCTTATAATTTTCAGATATTTCTTTTAAAATATCATATGGAGCAGATGTTTCTGAAGAAAAAGATGCAAGTTCTTGAGAATATCTCCCCCAGATACAATATCTGAACATTGGATGTGTTGTCACAACTGTATTTGGGTATGAAAGCATCATTGAAGATAAAACACCATTCCAAGTAGGAGAGTTTATATCACAAATTTCCTTTTTTTGAAACCATCGCCTTGGTAAACATGACCCTTTTAAAAAAGCAGAAAAAATAACTGTCCCTTCATTGCCCACAGTCTCACAAATAGCATCAATTACCGTTAAAGGTCCACCATCAACTTTTCCGATAGACTTATAAGAAGCCTTAATATAAAGAACGTCCCCTTTCTGTACACCAAGTCTTAATAAATCTTGTTTTAATTGTTCTTTAGTTATCATAGTAGGTTCGTACGTTTAGATTTCTCTATTATCTTATTTGCTTTTTTAACCATGGGTGGTCCTATGAATTTTCCATTTTTTATTGAAACCCCTACTCCACTAAGCTCTGCTTCATCATACAACGAAAGGATTTCTTCAGCCCATAAAATTTCTTCTTCAGACGGAGAATAATATTTATGAACCAGAGGAAGTTCTTTCGGATTTAGAACCAACATGCCCTCAAATCCAAGTTTTTTTGCTAAAATAATATTCTTTTCAAGATCTTCAAGATCATGAACTTTTATATGGACTGTATCTATTGGAACTATCCCACAAGAACGGGCTCCCATAGCAATAATACTACGTGCAGAAAAAATACTTATACCGTCTGAATCATGAACACCTTCCAAATTTGTCACAAAATCTTCACATCCAAATGCAACTGCAATAACCCTATTCGGACATACCTCACAGATTTCTCGAATATTAATTACTGCTGCCGGCGTTTCAATAAGTGGAATAATTTTAAAGGTTCCGACTTCAAAACCTTTTTCATATTCAATAGTTTCAAGTAACTTACCAAAAAAGTAAATATCTTCTCCTTTCTGGGCTTTTGGATACATAAATCCTGTTATTCCTGGAACTGTTAATTGATAAACATCTTTAAGCAACTCTCCACTTTCCCTATCATTAACTCGAGGAAATAAAACCCTACCTTTAAACTTCCCCGATTCAATATAACAAATTATATTATCTCTCGCACTTTGCTTGTTTGAAACTGGCTGTACAGAATCTTCAATATCAAGTAACAATACATCCGCCATACTCCGAGATGCACTATCCATCAAACGTTCATTATGAGCGGGAACAAACATAAGACTCCTCATTAAAAAATCCACTTTCATCTTTTTTTTACTAAAACTTTTCTACGAAATGAAATTACATCTTCCCCCCGTTGATTGAAACCAATAGTTTCCACGTATATTATTCCACGATCATTTTTTGTTGACGAAGGAGTTACTCTTAATATTTTAGTACGAGCATATAATGTATCATTCACAAAGACAGGACTAAGATGCTTAATATCTTCATAAGACAAATTAGCTATCGCTTTACCACTTATATCCGGAACAGAAAATCCTACAACCAAAGAAAAAACCAAAGTTCCTACAACGAGAATTTTACCATGTTGATTCATACTTGCGTAATCAATATTGGTATGAACTGGATGATGATTCATTGTTAAAAGCGAAAAGAAATTATTATCACTCTCAAAAATTGTTTTTGAAAGGGCATGAGTTATTTCAGCACCCTCAACAAAATCATCGAAGAAAAAACCTAACTGATGTGATTCCATTTTATTTTCTTAATTTATTGAATATAGTTCCTACATAACCACTCACAACCGCTCCTTCCCTTTGAGATAATCCCCAAAAATACNNNTCTTTCCTTTTGAGATAATCCCCAAAAATACGAAAAAGACAAAGTCAATATTACAAATATGGCTGATGAGACCAAAAACGAAAAAAGAGTATTGGAACAAGAAGCGATATACAACGGTAAAGGTAAAGATAGTAATACCACAATAAACAACCTTCCTAAAACTTGAACAAGATATGGCTTGATTGGTAAATCAGCCAATTTATTCGCATACAGTAATCTTGCAAATAGAATAAAGCAATTGATAAATATACGAACAAGATAAACAATCTGCGGACCATATCCCCAATATAAAAAAAGTAAAGAGACCAAAAGTTCTAAAGAATAGATAGAACTAATCACTACTTGATATTTACCTATATTTCCAGTAGCATGAACAAGTATCCATAGTGGAGTCGTAAGTGATTCTATTAAAGTATAAATAATCATTATTTTACAAAATTCAGCAGCATACTGAGGTACTTGTACTAACCAAATTGACAAAATAAAGTCCGCATTAAGAATCACTGGAATAGAAAATATATAAAGAAGTAAAAACGAAAATTTGGCGGATGTATTGACCAAATTATTCAAATACAACTGATTCTTAGCGGCATATGATTGAGTTATCTGAGGATTAAAAGCTGTCTGGAAATTATTTACCAAATTTCGAACCGCATTTAAAACCTGATTGGCAACTCCTGTAGCAGCATTGATAATAACTCCAAAATAAATATTCAAAGCAAAATCAATTCCTTGATTTACTCCCATACGTGAAAGCTGCCCAAATAAGCTCCACCCAGAAAAAGAAGTCATTTTTATAAATAAATCTTTATCCCAAACAAACCGATAAGTACATTCTTCGAATTTTCGTTTGCAATAAACCTGATATACTACCCGAATAATAAGAGAAACAATAAAAACAAAAATAGCATACAGTTGTAGTTTGTCAAATTCAAAACATTGAAGTAAAAAAACAATAGCAAGTCTTAATATAACCTCCAGAATGCTTACATAAGCGTAGATATTCATTCGTTCATGTGAAATAATGGCAGCATTATAGGGAACTGCCATTACGTTCACCATAAAGGTAAAAACAGAAAACTGATAAACCCAATTAGCAGTTTCCATTCGTTCTAAAGGAATAGCAAGGCGTGCATTCAAAAACCACAAACCGATAGTTTCAGCCAACAAAAAAATAAATATGGCAATAATAGCATGAATGCTCACTGATAAGCTAAATACCTTCTTAAGCTGATCAATATTTTTTCGCCCTAACTCAAATGAAAAAAAACGCTGTGTAGCTGTACTCATAGCATAGTTCAAAAATCCGAACATCACTACAACACTTCCCACTACACTATAAATGCCAAAATCTTCCACACCTAACACCTCAAGTACCACACGAGATGTATAAAGTGATACCCCCATTGTTAGTATCATCCGAAAATAAAGCATCAGAGTATTTTGGGCTATACGTTTATTATTAATATTCATCCCACCATCTAATCTAAAGAGTTAAATATTATTATTCGAACTCTATATTTTTCATCATTTCTTATATTCAATCATAATATCGCCAACATATAAAGACTACCATGTTCTACAAGAAATAATCATTATACACTATAAAAACAAAAATAAAATATCTCTTATTTTTTTACATTGAAGTTCAAATATCACATCTGTAAAATAGTTTCACTATATATAATAAGTTAACAAATAAATTATTTAAAAAAAGCAATCAACTTATTTATAATCCGTTTAGCAACTCCTTGCTTATTATTTCCATGATGTTCATTCCCATAACCATAACCGTAGCCATAACCGTAACCATAACCATAACCGTAACCATAACTCCTGCGTTCATAAGAAACGCCATTCAGCACTACACACATGTTACAGAGCTGTTCTTCACGATACATTTTCTCTAATTCCGGCAACTGACGACGATCCATTACCCCCGAACGAACTACAAAAATAGTAAGATCTGCTACACGATTCACAATAGAAGCATCAGCAACCATACCGGCAGGAACGTTATCTACAATAATATAATCATAACGTTTACGAAGTTCAGTAATTAAACGGTCAAAACGTTCACTCAATAAGAGTTCTGCGGGATTAGGAGGTACAGGACCCGAAAAAATTATATCCAGTTTACCATATTCTTCACTTGCACCGATAATATCATCCAGACCATCAGTCCGTCCAGATAAATAATGAGTCAATCCCATACGCCCCGAAGGATTTGAAAAAATACCGCTCAATGTACCCTTGCGAATATCAACATCAACCAAAACAACTTTCTTGTTCGTTTGTGCAATACTCATAGCCAGATTACTTGAAACAAAAGTTTTACCAGCGCCCGGATTAGCAGAAGTAAACATAACTACTTGTAGGTTGTCTGATTTCACACGCATAAACTCCATATTGGTACGGATAATACGAAAAGCTTCAGACACAGAATCACGTCCACTCTCATGTACGACAATAGCATCGGTATCTTCTCCCTTCCTGGTACCGTGACGAGGAATATCACCTAAGAAAGGAATGGTTAATATGTTGTCTAATTCTTTACGAGTTCGAACTTTCGTATCCGTTACATTCAGCAACCATAAAACAATCATAGGAATAGTACCTCCCAAGACAATAGCCGCCAAAAGAATCATCATCGATTTGGGAGCAACAGGAACACTACTACCCGATGCAGGATCAATAATACGTGCATTACTCTCAGTAATAGCCTGTGTTAATGCATTCTCCTCACGTTTATTCAGCAAATAAAGATAAAGTTCCTCTTTGATCTTTTGTTGACGTTCCACGGTGAGAACATATTTCTGTTGTGTAGGAACAGCCTCAATACGTTTAGTTGTCTGCTCTTCCTGTTCACGAATATTCTTCAACTGAATATTTAATCCTACAATTAAGTTATCCACAGAACGGATGATCGTCTGTTTCATAGCCCCTAAAGAATTGTTTAAATCAATCACAATAGGATTCTTATTGCTACTACCGGCTACCAGTTTATCACGCTTCAGCAACATGTCATTGTACTCTTTTATCTGAGATTCAACACTATTATCTGAAATACCGGTATTGGCAGGAATTAAATCAGAACCTTTTTGAGGATCAACCAGATATTCCTTAATATATTTTACTATGCTCAATTGATTTTCCAAACTGAGGCCCTCCTGCTTGTAACGGCTCGTATTCTGAAGATACATACCTGTTTCAGAAGTAATATCCGTCAATTGGTTCTCTCGTTTGAAGCTTTCAATATTAGCATCCACACTTCCCAGTTCACGTTCAATAATGATCAAACGGTCATTAATGAATTTGGAGGTATTAACAGCAATCTGATTCTTGTCATTGATCACATCCTCATTATAAACGGCAATAAGCATATTCAAAATATCCTCCGCACGGGCAGTGGATACGTCATCCAGAACCAAATTTATAATCGTAGCTGTTTTACTGGCAAGAGATATATTAATCCTTCTTAAATACCCCTCAACCACCTTTTCCATATTCGACTTAGTAATATAGACTGGCTTACCATAGTAAGTATCCGTGTAATATAAAGTGGGAGTCACCACCATCGTACCGACAGGGGTCGAAATCGTATCATTCAAACGGGCATCAACCACTTCCGCAGACCGGATTTCCTCACCGGCTATACTCAGACTAAAATCTGAAAGCCTTACCGTGGCAGAATCCACAGGAGTCACTGTCATTTCTATGACTTGCCGTTCTTCCGATTCGGGAAACAAAACAGTTATTGGAGAATGAGTATAAAGCTCGTCTTCGCGCAAGCCGTTCTTCACTTTATAACTCATATCCAGATGTAAACGACGGGCCACTTTCTCCATCAGATGACGGGATTGAAAAACAAGTACCTCATTATCCACATTGCGCTTACCGCCTAAAAAGGAGATGTCGGCAAAGGCGGTGGATTCACTGATGGAGCCTCCCTTTGAATCATCACGGATCAATACGGAAGCTTTCCGGCTATATACCTTTGAGGATGATTTCAGATAAAAGAAAGCAATACCTGCACAAATTAAAATTGACAGAACGAACCAATACCAATTGGCTATGACAAGATGGAAAATATCAACAATACTTATTTC